>JAFTJJ010000137.1 GCA_017456465.1 Clostridia bacterium
ATAAAAAGAGAGGTTTGGTTTGGGGAGTGTGTTTTGTTGTAACAATTGTTGTTGCAATTTTTTCAGTGTTTGGTTTCCCAATTGAGACAAAGAGAAATTCAGGATCACAAAACGAAACGTTTGAACAAGCAAAGAAAACTGCTGAAGAAGTGGTGAATGTTGAAATTGAGGACACAAATTTTGTTGGTGGTGGATTTTCTGTTCTGTCAAATGCCAATATAACTGCAACAAACTGCACATTTGATGACAGTTCAATTGTTGTTGAAGGTGATCTCACGCTTGAGGATTGTGTGGTTTCAGGTGTGGGAATTAATGCTTCGGGCAGAAGTCTTTCGATCACAAACACAACGATTGAAGAGTGTGTGGATGATGCGATTTTTGCATCTGGAACATCTTTAACAATTGAAAAAAGTCAAATTTTGAATAATGCAGGGAATGGAGTTTCTGCAACATCGACAAATGTTTCTGTCGATGCAAGCACGATCAAAGGAAACACTGGAAACGGCATTTCTTTGCTTGGTGGAAGTCTTTTGGTGGATGCAAAGGTTTTGGGGAACACAACAATTCAAGAATGCGGAAAAAATGGGATTTTTGTTGATCATTATTTTGAAGATGAGTATTATCTTACGAAAGTATATTTGGGTTCGGACGATGAGGCTGTTGCAGATCCATGGACGTTTTCAGGCAACATTTCAAACAATGTCGAACATGGCGTTTGCGTGGGCATTAATGTGGAAATGCATATGGATGGCGGAGAGATTTCGCAAAATGGAGGAAGTGGGATTTTCCAAGACGAATATACGATTGATTATTACCCATCTATTTATGTTTCCAATGTAAACATTTTTGAAAATGACACAGATGGTGTTTATTTGAACACTGCAAATATTGTAATGTCTGCTTGCAACATTTCAAACAATGGTGGGTGTGGGATTTGTGGTGATTCTGAGCCTGGTGTTAAACTTTATGAGTGTATTGTTGAAAACAATGCATCTGATGGTGTGAATCTTGATTCCGGCAATGGTTTTTGGTTTTCTATGGGAAGCACATCGATTCTCTCAAATGGTGGATATGGATTGCGTTTGCTAAATCCTGCATATGACATGGATGTTTTGGGAACAATTTCAGGAAATCAGGGGGGGATTTTTTGTGAAGGCTATTATGATTGTTTGTTAAATATTGGAGATGGGTCTGTTGTTTCAAACAACATTTTGAAAGATGAAAATTCGAGAGGTGGAAACATTTGTTCAATTGGTGGGAACAAGTTATCAATAGCGGGCACCACAATTTCAGGTGGAAAAGCTGGAAAGGGCGCTGGTATTTATTGCGACGGAGAACTCACACTTGCTGATGTTGAGATTTCTGGAAATGAAGCATATCAGCATGGTGGCGGAATCTATATTGAAGATGTTGAAGAATCATGGATTGAGGATGTAATCCCAAGTCTTTATGGCACAAATTTGAGAGTCACAAACAACAAAGTTGTGGGTTCTGGTGGCTATGGCGGTGGCATTTTTGCGACGGGGCTTTCAAACCTTACAATTTTGTCTGGTGAAATTTCAGAAAACGCTGTTGAGTATGATGGAGAGATGAGTGGCTATGGTGGAGGACTTTCTGTGCAAAACACCCCAACATTTTTGGGAACAGACAAAGATGGTGCATTTGGAAGTGTGACCATGACTGAAAATTCAGCTTATCGCGGAGGCGCTGTGGTGGCTTATGGGGCAACAACATTGAAAGCCCAGTCGGGTTATATGGCTGAAAACAGTGCAAAAATTGGCGGGTTTGCATATGCGACAGGTGCAAAGGCTGAAATTTTGATCCAAATGGGGACAAGTGTTCAATGCAACGCTGCAACATCTTATGGTGGAGCAATTGCTTTGAACAAGAGCACACTCACAATTGATGGCGGAGGGTTGAGCAGAAACTATATTTATGATCCCGGCAAAACAGTTTATGGTGAGGCGGTGGATGCACAAAATGGAGCAAAGGTGTATTTGAAAAAGGGGTCAATTCGTGGAGATGTGGATGACTTGGGTGATGCAAAAACCCTGAATGGTGGTGGGATTTCGCTCAGAACAGACTCACTTTTTGAAATGTTGGACGGAAGCATAAGTGATTGTTTTGCATCATCAGGTGGAGCAATTTGGTCATCGGCATCAACTGTTAACATTTATGGTGGCAACATTAATTATAACACGGCGCACACTCATGGTGGTGGAATTTATGGAGTAAATTCAACGATTTGCATCAGCAATACAACATCTGATTATGGCAGGACAACTTCAAAATTTTTTGATAATGTTGCAGTGTCTGGTGGAGGCGGAGCTGTTTGTGTGAAGAGTTCAACGCTTGAAATTGGAGGAGATAACACACAAATCACTGGCAATGTTGGTACTTCTGCTGGGGCAATTCACGTCACAAGTGGATCGACTCTTAATTTCAATAGTGGAACAATCTCAGAAAACTGCTCAACCGGAACGACTGCTGGTGGTGTGCATGTGTCAACGGACTGCATCATGAACATGAGAGGTGGAACAATTTCAAACAACATTTGTGGAGTGATTTCAAGTGATGACAAAAGTTTTGATCCTGAGCACACATATGCACAAGGTGGTGGGCTTTATGTCACCAACAATGCGGTGTTCACAATGACAGGTGGTGTGATTGCAAACAACATTGCAAACCCACTTTCGACAAAAGAGTCAATTGGTGGAAATGTGTTTGTGCAAACTGACGGGCATTTTGTGTTTGAAGGTGGAGAAATCTCTGGTGATGCAACAACTCTTCAAGCGGTGCTTGGTGGGGGGATTGGTGGATCTGGAGACATCAAGATTTCTGGTGGAACAATCAAAGACTGTGTGGCAACTTTTGGTGGCGCGATTGGAAACTATGGTGGGTTTGTTCTCACTTTAATTGATCCAGACAACAATTCGACTTATGATGTGGACTATGTTGGTCAGCTTGCAATTTCGGGATCTCCAACAATCTCTGGAAACGTTGCGCAAACTGGAAACGGCATTTTTTCAAGTGGAGATGTAACTCTTGATGGAAATGTTGAAATTGCTGACATGATTTATCTTGCTGGTGTTCAGCTTGTTGAGGGGGCTGAGGCAAATGGTGAACTTGCTGGAATGAGCACAACTCATGCCATTCCAAAAATTACGCTCAGTGGAACTGGTGAGGCAAAATACAAAATCAAGTTTGTGGATGCAATTTTTGATGTTTTTGACTATGCGATCCGCATTGATGGGTCATCAAATGCAAACACATTGAGTGCGATTGTTGGCGCGCAAGCTGACGGGCATTCAAATGATGTTAAATCTGAGATTGCGTCATTTTCGGGTGAAGGAGAAGTCGATTTCCTTTCAATGCTTGATTTTTTTGATATTGATGAAACGGCATTTGCAAAAGCTGTGATTGATGGCTCTTTGCATTTGTTTGAAGATGGAACAACGCTGGTTTATGTTTCTTGCAATGATGACGGAATAAGAGTTGAACAGGGAACTGGAACTGGTTATCTTTTGAATGGAACGAACCAAGCAACAGAAATTGAGGTTTCGGATGATTTTGTTGTTTATGGAATCATGACCGAAGGGTTCAAGGGGCTTGGTGTAACGCAAATTTTGATGCCAGTGACTGCCAACACGAAAATCAAGGTTGTGGGCGAAAGCGCTTTTGCAGACTGCACAAATCTTGAACTTGTTGAATTGACTGGTGAAAACTTTGCGATTGATGCAAGTGTTTTTGATGGATGCACAAGTCTCAATTATATCAAATTTTTGGGATGTGGATCGATTGAAGACGGTGCATTTGATGGGGTTTCTCTTTCAAACATCACGCTTTCGGGGGACGGATTGGAAATTGGTCAATCGACATTCTTGAGTTCAAAGTTGACACTTGAATCTCTTGAGGTTGGAAAAATCAAGAGTGTGGGTGAAAGGAGTTTTTATAATTTCCAAGCGCTTTTGACGGCAGTGGTGAATGCTGAAAATATTGGATCTTATGCATTTGCAGAATCTCAAAAACTCAGTGAAGTGAATGTTGTTGACAATGGCGAATTTGACATTACTCTTGGTGACAAGGTTTTTTATGCATGTCCATTGCTTGAACGTGCAAGCATTGGATGCAGGGAAACTGCTTTTGCAAGTGAAACGGAAAACTCAATCAGTCTTGGTGTTGACGTTTTCAGAGACTGTCCAGTTCTTTCAAGTGCAGTGATTGGAAATGCTGTCAAAACAATTCCAGAAGGATTGTTCAGGTCTTGTGTGATGCTTAGAGAGGTTTCTCTTCCATTATCTTTTGATTCGATTGCTTTTGCGGCGTTTTATCAAGCTGGGAAAGATATTTCGTGGGGTGATTATGGCCTTGAAATTGTTTTGCCAACCGATGGAAGTCTCAAAAGTATTAACAGAAGAGCGTTTATGCAATCCGCAATTGGTGGTCTGTTGCTTCCTGAATCTGTGGAAACGATTGGTGAGGGGGCATTTGGTAGCTGTGCAAACCTTTCAGGCGAGGTGAGAATTCCAAACAGTGTGACAACTCTTGGAGCGAGTTCTTTTGCAAATGACAGCAAAATTACAGCGCTTATCATTGGAACAGGAATTTCAAGTTTGTCAACAACAGTGTTTGCTGGATGCACAGGAATCACATCGCTCACTGTTAATGGACAAATTGAAGGTGGCATTTCTGCATCAATGTTTGGTGAATGTAGAAACCTCGAAATTCTCACAACGGCGAGTGATGTTGCTGCAAACGGATTTTTGGACAAAACAAATTTGTTATCTCTTGCATTCCTGAATGGAGTGCAGAGAATTGGAGCTTCTGCGTTTGAGTGTTGTTATGGGATTCGTGGCGCAATTTATTTACCTGATTCGCTCGTGGAAATCGATGATGATGCTTTTTATGCATGTGACAGCATCACATCAATTCGATTGTCTCCAAACATTGAAGAGATTTCATCTGGAGTGTTTTCTTGTTGTTCAATTCTTGAAAATGTGAATTGGTCTGAACTTGGTTGTCTTCGTCAAATTGCAAATTCCGCATTTGAATGTACAGGACTTGTGTCGATTGAACTTCCAAGTGGACTTGAAACAATCGGGGAATATGCTTTTGTTGATTGTGCAATTCTTTCTGGAGATTTGTTGATTCCAAGCAGTGTTGAAACAATTGCTGACGGTGCATTTGCAGGTACAGCTCTAACAAATGTTTTTGCTTCAGATCAAGACACTTCAAGTCTTGTGATGATTGGATACGCTTGTTTTGAGAGATGTGCATCTCTCACATCAGCAACAATTGTGGGAAATGGTTGTGCGATCGGTGCATCTGTCTTTGCAAACTGCAGTGCGCTTGAAAGTGTTTCATTCAAGGGGGTTTTGTCACTTGACGAAAGTGTGTTCACAGGCGATACGCTTTTGAATGTTTGTATTGAAGGCGTGATTGATGACGGACAAGTTTTTGCTTCGGGTGTGACAATAACATCGGAAACATTCATTGGTTCAAAAGAAACACTTGAAACATTGTCGCTTGTTTGTAAAAATGTGACGGGAAGTGCCTTCAATGGTTTCACAAATCTCAAAACAATTTCAAAATTGAACGCAGAGACGATTGGATCATACGCTTTTGCAAATTGCAATGCTCTTGAAGGCGAACTTGAAATTATTTCAAATAACATTGGTGAAACAGGGGGAAGAGCTTTTTATGAATGTAACTCATTGGCAAAAGTCACTGCAGCAAGTGTTGAGGTGCTTGGGCCTTTGACGTTCAACTCATGTGACAACCTTGCTGAAGTGAATATTGGAGGAACATATTCAATTGTGCCGGACAGAATTTTCAATTCTTGTGCATCACTTCAAAAAGTTGTGTTGAATGATTCTTACACATCGATTGCTTATCGTGCATTCAATGGATGTTCTTCGCTTACAAGTTTTGTTGTGGCCGATGGCGTGTCTTCAATTGGTGACGAGGCATTCAATGGTTGTTCTGGTTTGACGCAAGCTGACATTGATTGTGCAATAACAACTGTTCCCGTCAAGCTTTTCAGTGGTTGCTCATCACTTCAAACAGTGACAATGCCAAGCAATGTTACTGACATTTATTTTGGGGCATTTCATGGCTGTTCTGCATTGTCACAAATCAATTTGCCTGACACTCTTCAAAAAATTCATGCAAGAGCATTCATGGGGGCTGGGCTCACGGCACTTACAATTCCGGCAAGCGTCACGGAGATTGGAACTGCATTTACAAATTCAAGCGGAACGACATATAGTGGATCATCATTCAGAAGTTGCCCAATCACGTCGCTCACAGTGAACACAAGTGCTCTCACAATTTCATTAAGTATGTTTGGCGGATACTCAAGTCTCCAAACTCTTTCAACCGCAAGCAGTGTGGCAGCAGATGGGTTTCAAGATATAACAAGCCTTAAATCATTATTTTTCAAAGCGGGGGTGACCAGCATTGGCGCAAGTGCATTCAGTGGTTGCACGGAGTTGACTTCATTATCTTTCACATCCAGCATAACCACAATTGGTGAAAGCGCATTTAGTGGATGCACGGGGGTTTCGGGTTCTTTGTCGCTTTCAAATGTGACAAGCCTTGGTGCGGGGGCGTTCCAAAATTGTTCAAGCATAACTGGAGCAACACTCAGTACCGAATTGACTGCAATTCCAAGCTTTTTGTTTTCTGGGTGTTCAAAACTTGAAACAACAAATTTATCATCACTGTCAAGCCTCACATCAATTGGTGAAAGCGCCTTTGCAAATTGTTGTGAATTGGTGACAATAGAAATTCCAGACTCGGTGACCAGTATTGGGGAATGTGCATTTTATTATTGTTTGAAGCTTGAGGAAGTTTTCATCCCAAAATCTGTAACAGATATAGGAGAATCAGCATTTGTGCAACTTGCATCAGATGAGTTAATCTATGTGGAGGCAGAATCAAAACCAGCGGGATGGCATGAGTACTGGGGACTGGTTAGTTGGATTTTGTATGGAGCAACCAAAACTGAGTTTAGAGAAGATGGCGTTGTGAAGGTTTATTGTTTGCAAGTTTATCGAAATGGTACTGGCGACTTTTCTCCTGTTTTGCGTGTTGGAACAACTTATGAAGATTTGCCATATTCTGTGAGCGGTGAGATCTATACAACAACAAAAGATACAATAACTTGTGGTTTTTTCTCAGATGCAAATTTGCGAACTCCATTTGTTGCTCCTGCATCTGATGATTTTGATAGAGAAACAGTACAAGCATATACGATGATGTCTACGGTTCGGGCTGGATCTGCCCCTGGGTATGAAATAAATGATGAAGGACTTTATTTTACTTCTGTTAACACTATGTATGACAGTTATGCATCATCAGAGCTGGTGTCTGGCAGCGGTACAAACAATTACAAACATGAAATAGTTTTCCCAGCTCAATATGTTGTGAACGACACAACATATGATGTGGTTGGACTTAAGGGAACTAAGACAGATCCAGACACATCAACGGCTACGGAAATTTCAGTTGTTTTCCCGAACAAGTTGAAAACAATAGGCTATTGTTCTTTCTATGGGTTGCAGTCGTTTGAATATGCAAGTATTCCAGACAATGTAGAGACAATAAAAGAATCTGCTTTTGATTTGTGTGAGGATTTAAACCTTGTGTGGCTTGGAAACGGAGTGACCAGCATCGAAATTTATGCGTTTGCGGCTTGTAATCTTGCGGCAATATTTATTCCTAAGAGCGTTGTGTCAATGGGTGAAAAGGTTTTTGTATCACAACAAAACTCAAGTTTAACAATAAGAGTTGAACAACACTCAAGTGCACCAAGTGGTTGGCATAGTGATTGGGCAAAAACGGGACACCTGATTTGGGATGGGACATATACGATTAAATGGAGTCAGACACAATAATATCTGTTGTACTGAAATTGTGACTGATATTAAAGGCGGTTATGGTGTTTAATCAGTGATTTGTTTTTTAACTGATGCAATTCACTTATAACAGTTCGCTTACATAGCGACTAAATTTGATAATTATTAAAAACAAAAAAACAAGCTACAGCTCAATGCGAAGCTTGTTTTTTTGGTTTTATTTGAAAGTTTAAAGATAAAGTGTGCCAATGGTTTTGTCGGTTGAGAGCGGGGTATGTGTGCACACGCTGTAGAGGTCAGACGCGCTGATGTCGAGACTTGCTGAGATTTTTTGTGCAGGAGTCAAGGTGTCATAATCTGAGTTTTTGAGAATGAGGGAGATGCGGGCACGTGTGCAAAGGATTTTGAGGGTATCTTTTTTCTCTTTTTTCACTGCAAGAACTTTGACTGCGGGGGTGTTGTTTTTGATTGCTTCATAATCAAATTTTGTGAGACCCAGCAGAACATGCAAGAGGAGTCTTTGGATGCGAGATTTGCGATAGCGTTTGGAAGTCAAATTGTTCACCGCTGTTTCGAGTGTTTCTGATTTCAAGAGAGTTTTTTTGATTGCAAACTCAAGACCTTCAGTCATGCCGAGAATTTGCGAGAGATCAAGAGGTGTTTTTTTGTTTGTTTCAAAGGCGAGAAGTGCATGATAAATTTTTTCATCAAAGATTGGGGCTGATGTCATTGAAGTCCAAGTGAAGTTTGGAACAAAACTTGAAACATCTTTGCCATTTTTTTCAAGTTCAAGGATTGAAGAAGCTGAGAGGTGGTTTTCTTTTGGCAAGCCAGCATTGAAGCCATTGTCAGTGCGTTTGATGCACGAAAACTTGATTTTTGAGTTTTGTTTTTTTGCGGCTTTGATGTAAGCTGCACCCAAGATGTCATTTGGGGACGAGGCGAGTTTTTGCAAGGTTTTGTCTGATGTTATGTCAGACATAGCAGACTGATAAGCCTGCATGAAGTTCACTCCAGAAGAGAGGTTTTGTTGAAGTTTGGTTTTGAATTGTGGTGGTTCATTGAGCTGGAAATCTGCAAGTTTTTCAAGGGCTGTAATGTCGCCGCACTCTGAGCCAAAGACGATTTCATCCACGCCAAGAGCGTCCATGATTTTGACCGCGCCAAAAGCAAACTCATCAGCGCCATTTGTGGCAAAAGCAGTGGGAAGTTCGATCACGATGTCAGCGCCAGCTGCAACAGCTGTTTTTGCTCTTTCAAACTTGTTCATTCTGCAAGGGTTCCCTCGCTCAGAAAAATTTCCGCTCATCAAGCAGAGGACAGTGTCTGAATTTTGTTTGGCCTTTTCGATCAAGGATTGATGACCATTATGGAGTGGGTTGAATTCACAGATTATTCCAGAAATTTTCATAAAAGTGTCCAAAAAATATTTCCTTTTTTTAAATTTTGTTATATACTACTGATTGTCATTATACAAGATGGCGCAAAAATAATCAACAACAAAACACAATCAAAGAGGAGAAATTATGTTCGGCAAAAAGCGTGAAAAGAAAAAAAGCAATCCATTTGATGCGATCATTGAAAAAGCACGATTTTCAGGCAAGAGGATCATTCTTCCTGAAGGCGGGGACGACAGGGTTATTGAAGCTGCGAAAAAGGCAAGTTTAATGGAGCTCTGCCATGTGATTATTTTGGGTGACGACAGAGTGCTTCCTGAAAAGTTCACAAAAAAAGAGCTCAAGAACATTGAGATCGTGAACCCAATGAACAATGCAAAAAAGCGTGAGATGTATGCTCATTCTTATTTTGAGCTCAGAAAGCACAAAGGAATGACCGAAGAAAAGGCCATGGAGGACATGAAGGACAACATG
>JAFTJJ010000016.1 GCA_017456465.1 Clostridia bacterium
AAAATTGCATATCCACCTGAATAAATCGACATCACTCCACCGGCAGAAATTCGGTAGTTGCTCTCACAAGTTTCAATGATGTTGCCTGAAACAATTCCGCCTTTCATCACAAAGCCAGAGTTTGCTGTCACAAACATCGCAGCACCCTGTGCATTGACTGATGGCATTTGCTCTGCCCCTGTGTCGTTGTTCACAGTGTCCCCATCAATGATGTTTCCACTGATGTTTCCGTTGTACATGTTGAAGAATGCATAGTCACCAAGCAAATACACTCCTGCACCTCTTCCAACCCAAGAACGGCTTGAGTCTGCTTTGTATCTGATGATGTTGTCAACAATTCCATAATTGTTGTTTCGGAGATTATCTCCAAAGTTCATTCCATAGTAGTCAACAACCGATGTTCCTCTGACGCAAATTCCGCCACCAGCAGTGTCTGTAATGTTCTTTGTGATGAGCACTGTCGTTGGGGTGTTTTCGTCAGTACCCATGCTAACTTTTGCTGAAACAACATAAATTCCTGCACCTCTGGTCGCTTCATTTCCCTGGATGAGTCCGCCATAAATGTATGCCGAACAGTTCGAGAAGTTTCCAAACCCAAGATCCCCCAAGTACAGTCCACCACCATAGCCTTCTCTTGTAGACAACACATTTCCAGCATCATCTTTTGTGACAGTTGTCTTCCCGATGTTGTTCAAAAGACAAACACCTGCATTCATTTCAAAACTTGATTTTGAAACAAAAACACCACCACCTTGTTGTGCAACGCAACCAGAAACTTCTGTTCCTTCTCCACTGAGCACCACCTTGCAAGGCAAAGTCTTTCCGTCTGAATCCTTGATTGTTGATTCTGCAAAAAGCCCTCCGCCATTCTCTGTTGCATCACAACCGCTGATTTTACTGCCTGCATCGACATTAATGTTCACAAAGTTTGCAAAAATTCCGCCACCGCGTCCTCCGTCAACATTGCAATCGCAGTTTGAAATGGTGACTGCGTCAAGATCAATGTCTTTGACTCCATTTCCAGAGTTTGATATTGCGTAAATTCCTCCACCTCTTGTTGCATTGCAATTCAAAAGTTCTGCACCAATTGCAGAAATATTTGAATATTGTGAATAAATTCCGCCGCCATAACTTGTCTCTGCGCTGCAGGCAGAAATTGTGGCATTTGAAGCATCAAGAGTTCCATATTTTATATGAATTCCTCCACCATGACTGCCAGACGAACAGTTGTTAATCATTCCTGACAAATTCAAAGTTGATGATTCAACAAACATTCCTCCACCATAATGTGTGGCTACACAATCCAAAATTTGACAACCAATTTCAATCGTCGTCAGACTGGTCGCATAAATTCCTGCACCATGATTCGCCGTGCAACCCGAAATTTCTCCTGTTGTCATTTTCAGTGTTCCACTGTTAACAAATATGCCACCACCCAAATTTGATGCAACACAGCCAGAAATGCCTCCAGACAAAAAAACATCTGAAGATTTCGCATAAACCGCTCCACCATTGGTTGTTGCTGAGCATCCATCAACAGTTGCTTTGTCACTGAGCTCAAGTGTTGAATAATCTTCAAGACAGAACGCACCACCATTGACTGTTGCAACGCAATTTGAAACTACAAAATAGCCATAATCTTCTTCGAAACCAATGTCAGAACTTCTTGAAAAAACAGCACCACCACTTCCCGATGTGCAGTTTGAAATCACACCACTGTTCAAATCAACATCATCAACATCGTCAAGAAAAATTGCACCGCCATAACCGCTCGAGTCACAGCCAGAAATAGTGTGAGTGCTTGTGTCGTCAAGCACACAGCCAGTGCCATTTATTGCAAGACTTCCCTTATAAACATACATCGCACCACCCTTAACATTTCCATCATCCAAACTCAAGTCACAATCAAGAATTTGTCCAGAAATATCAATCGTTCCACTATATGATGAAATTGCACCGCCTTCAAATGTTGCCTTGCATCCTGAAATTGTTCCTGCAAGAATGACACTTGTGTTCGTACAATAAAGCCCTCCGCCATATGTTGCTTGGCAATTAGAAATTGTGTCAGAAATCAACATTTCAGAACCCGTGGCATAAATCCCCGCACCATAATCCGCTGTGCAGGTTGTTACAACAGCATCAATTTCGAGCTTCGAATTCAATGCATAAACCGCTCCACCGTTGGTTGATGAACAATCTGAAATTTTTCCATTTGTCAAATAACATTTGTCAACATTGTTCAAATAAATCGCACCGCCATTAGTGCCAGTTCCATCCTTAATTTCAATGTTCGAAAGCTCAACAATTCCATTCGTGTTGTCCTCATCAACAATACAGCTTGCTAAAATGGCAGACACTTTGCAGTTCGAAATCATGTAATTGTTTACTTTCAAATTGTTTCCATCCACAAACTCAATAAAACCGTTGCCATTGTGGTCAACATAAGCTTTCTTGGAATCTCCACCATCAATTTCAAAATTACATCCGTTGCTCAAACTGAAAGCATAGCCTGAACCAAAGTGCCAAATTTCGTCACAATTTCTGAGGTTCACACTTGCAGAATTCGTTGCATAGAGTAAATTTTTGCACCCAGAAATTTCATTTTTGATTGATGAATCATCCAAAATTGAAAGCACACCACCAGAATTGTGAATCACACTATAATTCTTGCCATAATCCAAATTTTCAAAGGTACCATTTTCTTTTGAATTTATTTCCACATTAGACAATTGAAGCGATGCTGTTGTGACAGAAATTTCATGCCCATTGCCATTCACCGAAACATTGCCAGAGAGCGTTACATTCTCAACTTTTGAAATCTTTGATTGATCAACAACATTAATGAAAATTCCACCACCTGATGCAGCTTTATTCTCAGAAATCTCACCACCATAAAGATTCATTATTGCATTTGATGTCACACCAATTCCGCCGCCTTGTTGATCAGCTGAATTTCCAATGATTTTTCCTGAATACATATTGAGTCTTGTTCCACTCAAAAACACTCCAGCACCAATAAATCGTGAATAGTTACCTTCAATAATCACGCTGTTTTCAACATCGTTTTGAGACCCAATGTTCATCGTTCCGCCTCCACCAGCAATTCCCCCACCAGCATTAGATACGGATTTATTATTTATGACTGAAGAGTTCCCCAAAACATTAAATATTGAGCTGCCGCTATCAACAAAAAACAATCCTCCGCCTCTGTTGTGCGACTCGTTATTTTCAATTGTTACACCACTAATGGTTGCAGTCTTGCTTCCACAATAAATTCCTCCGCCATAAGCTCGAATGTGCTGTCCACTGCCAGTGCCGGCAATTTCACCCAAAATTTTGGATTCATTATCTTTGACACTTCCACCAGTCATAGTGAAATCTCCAAGATAAGTATAAATTCCACCACCACCATATGTCGTGGCTGTTGTATAGGCAAAATAACCAAATGCATTGTTGTCTTCAATTTTTGTGGTTGTTCCAGAAATTGTTACACTTGATGAAAAGGCCGCAATTCCACCACCACCATGACGCTTTGTTGCTCTGCCATATTCGTGAATGGTGTTTCCAACAACGCTTCCACCAGTCATGGTGAAATCACTGTTCAACAGACAAATTCCTCCTCCACCGTGGTAATCATTTGATGACAATGATTTGTCAAGGTCACTCGCGACATTTCCTTCAATAACACCTCCATACATTGACATTGTTCCGTTACTCACATAGACCGCTCCACCACTCACAGCATTTGTGAAAGGCTCATCATTGTTGTTTGAATCAATGATTCCGTCATCGTCTGCATCCACACCATTTCCCCAAATAGCTCCACCATACATGATGATGGTTCCACAATCAACATAAACACTGCCACCAGACCCAGAAGCAGTATTTCCTGCAAACACACCATCATACATACATAACACAGTTGTTGGGAACAAAAACAATCCACCACCATCCGCAGCCGAACAGTTTAATATTTGTGTGCAATCTTCATCATCTGTCAAGTCTTTATCAATTGTAAATTTTTCTAAATCGGTATAAATTGCTCCACCAGATATGGCATCATTTGAAACAAACATTGTCGAACGAATATCAATCGCTCCGCTTCCCATTGCATAAATTGCACCGCCACAATCTGCTCCACAATTTTGGAAAGTTGATTTATCAATCGTAATATTTGCTCCATGTGAACCAATCGACCCGCCATTCTCTGTTGCATCACAGTTTTCAAATGTGGAATTTGTGATATTCAATGTTCCAGCACTTTCAGAATAAATTGCTCCCCCTTCAAAGCCCGCACAATCTTCAAACTTTGAACCAGAAAGATTTAGCGTTCCGCCTTCCAAAATAATGGCAGAATCTGTAGCTCCAACAAACGTACAATTTGTCACATTATATGTTTCGTTATTTTTGATTTTAATGTGTGTTCCACTTCCAGAAAAAGTCGTGTCAGCAATCTCAATTGTCACTTGTTGCTCAGATGTGTTCTTTGAGTCTTCAACAAAAACCTCTGCATTTTGCACTGAACTCGTGTTTGGATTTTCATGCTTCAATAAAGTGAGCACCAAAGAAAACATTGCAACCACTGTTGCCACAATACTCACGACACTCAAAACAATCTTTTTATTCTTTCTCACTTGTACACATCTCCCATTTCACAAAGTAATTGAAAAATCATTATCAGGCCAATTGTTTCAATTTTATTTCCGATTGAAACTTTTACCTTTATTTTTAACAATTATACATTACCCCCCCCCCCCCCAAGGTCAAGCAATTTT
>JAFTJJ010000138.1 GCA_017456465.1 Clostridia bacterium
CAAAAATGTTATTTCATTAAAACACGAACATTATATCACACATCTATGGTCAAAAATCAAGTGTTTTTTGAAAATTTATATATTTTTTGAATTTTGAGTGTTAAAACGCATCAATTTTTGCCAAGCATCTCCATGAACTCTGGTTCATAAATCACCCTGACACCCAAGGCAACAGCCTTGTCAAATTTGCTGCCTGGGTTTTCTCCCACAATCACTGCTGTGGTGTTTTTTGAAACAGACGAGCTCATTTCTCCGCCAAGGGCTTCAATCATTTTTGACGCTTCATTTCTGCCCATGCTTTCAAGTGTTCCAGTGAGAACAAACTTCCCTCCCGAAAAGAGAGAGTTTGATGTCTGGTTGGTTGTGGTTTCTTGAACCCTCACTCCACAACAGAGAAGTTTGTCGATTTCGCCAGAATAATATGGATCTGCAAAATATGTCACAATGTCATTTGCAATGACTGCCCCAACATCATCCATTAAAACAAGTTCATCAAACTTGGCATTTCTGAGATTTTCGAGAGTTTTATATTTCTTTGCAAGGACTTTTGCAGTCCTTTCTCCAACGCTGTCAATTCCGAGCGAAAAAGCAAAATTTGCAAGATCCACATTTTTGCTTTTTTCCAAGCTATCAACAAAATTTTGAACTTTCTTTTCACCAAAACCTGGGAGTCCCACAAGGCGTGAATAATCAAAGGTGTAAAGGTCAGAAAATGATTTTATGTCAAAGTTTTCCATGAGCCACTCAATTGTTTTTCTGCTGAGTGAGCCGATGTTCATGGCATTTCGACTTGCAAAATGTGTGAGCCTTTCAATCGCCTGTTTTTTGCAACCTCTGTGATTTGGACAGAAAAGATGCACGCCATCAAACAATGTTTCTGCCCCGCATACTGGGCAATTTCTTGGAAATTCAACCTGTTTGTCAGTTTCATGATATTCAACAGTTCCAAGGACCTCAGGAATGACTTCATTGCTTCTGCGAATCAACACTCTTGCCCCCTCTTTGACGCCTTTGCGTTTGATGTCATCAAAGTTGTTGAGTGTTGCCCTTTTGATGGTTGCGCCCGCAAGTTCAACGGGTTCGAGTTCTGCAACTGGAGTGAGTTTTCCTGTTCTTCCAACCTGCCAAGTTATTTTTTTGAGAATGGTTGTCACCTCTTCTGCTTCAAACTTGAAAGCAAGCATTCCGCGAGGAAATTTTGCAGTGAACCCAAGTTCTGTTCGATCGGCAATGTTGTTGATTTTGATCACCAATCCATCAATGTCAAAGTCAAAGTTCTTGCGTTTTTCATCAACCATGTCGATGATTTTTTGAATGTCATCAATGTTTGTGACAAGTTCAAAGAATTTTTCAACCAAAAAACCATTCTTTTTGAGAAAATCATTGATTTCTTTTTGGGTTTTGATGCCAATTTCAGACGGGTTTGCAATGTTGTAAGCAAAGAAATCAAGGTGTCTTGAAGCTGTCACTTTGGGATCAAGATTTCTCAAGCCCCCTGCAGCAGCATTTCTGGGATTTTTGAGTTTTTCTGGTGCTGTCTCATTGTATTTTTCAAGTTCAGAGCGTTTCATGACAACCTCACCTTGAACCACAACATGTGATTTGTCAGAAATGCTGAGCGGAACAGTTCTGATGGTTTTGACCTGTGCAGTCACATCTTCACCAATGCTTCCATTGCCTCTAGTTGCCGCCTGAATGAGGCTTCCATCATCATAGACAAGAGAAATTGAAAGTCCATCAAATTTGTATTCAACAGAATATGTTTCATCAAAATTATGAATTTTTTTGTTTCTTGTGTTCCACTCGACAATTTCAGCAAAGGTCTGTGCCTTGTCAAGACTGAAAAGATTAAATTCATGTTTTACTTTCTCGAACCCATCAAGAACATCGCCACCAACCTTGTTTGATGGCGAATCATTCCTTACGTACTCAGTTTGTTTCTCAAGTTCCAAAAGCTTGCTGTAGAGTGCATCCCACTCCTTGTCTGAAATGGTTGGATTGTCAAGAGAATAATAATTGTAACTATGTTTGTTGATTTCATCAACAAGTGCATCGATCTTGTCCTTCAAAGACTTGTCAATCTTTTGCATGATTTTCTCCTTTTTTATTGAACAATTTTGAGGTTTGCAAATTTGAGTGAAAGTGTTTTGTTTCCGCAAGAATCAAACCTGATTGTAATGTAGGCAGCGTTCATGTCAGTGACCGGAAGAACAACCTCACCGCGCCCGAGGTTTGGATGTTCAACAATTGTTCCGCGTTCAAATTTTTTGTAATCCGTGCGTGGCACGCCAGTGAGGCTTGATGCCATGCATTTTTGAGGAACGGGAGCATCCTCTGGCTCAGCGTCTGGGTTGTCTCTGAACTTCTTCAAGATGCGTTCTCTGTCCGAAAGTGTGTCACCTGCCTTTGCTGTGTGTGTGACTCCATCATCGCTTTTGCATTCAGCAAGAAACCTTGATGGAACTGTGTAATCCGTGCGTTTGCTTTCAAACGAAAACTTGGTTCTTGCCCTTGTCAAGAACAACCTTTCTTTTGCTCTTGTGATTGCAACATACATGAGTCTGCGTTCTTCTTCAAGTTCATTGTCATCATCGCTGTTGATGGCTCGCGACAATGGAAACAAATGTTCATTGAGCCCAACAATGAAGACAACTTTGAACTCAAGGCCTTTTGCAGCGTGAACAGTGATCAACGACACACTGTTGTCCGCGTCATCCATTGAATCAATGTCGCGGTAAAGTGTGATTGATCCCAAATATTCTGAAAGTTCTGGGTTCTCGTTTGCATCCTCATATTCCTTGACCGACACAAGAAAATCATCCACGTTCATGCGACGAGCAAGATCTTCTTCACTGTCTCCCGCAAGAGCCGCTTTGATTCCTGAATTTTCAATGACATATTTTGCAAAGTCATAGACCCCAAGTTCTGACTGTTTTTTGTTGAAATCATCAAACATTGCGGCAACGGGAGCAAGTTTTTTGCGAAGCGAGCCCACATCAAAGCTGTCATTTACAACCACTTCAAACATCGAAACTCGGTGTTCTTCAGCAACTCTTTCAATTGTTCCAATGCTGACATCACCAATCCCTTTTTTGGGAAAAGCCAAAACACGCCTCACAGCATCATTGTCAAGAGGATTGACAAGAAGCCTGAGATAAGCGGTGACATCCTTAATTTCTTTGCGTTCAAAAAATTTGTGTCCGCCATAGACCTTGTATGGAATGCCATAGGTGATCATTTTTTCTTCGAGTGCGCGTGAAAGCGAGTTGACGCGCATGAGCACCGCAAAGTCGCGGTAGGCGTAACCCGAATATGCCGCCAAGCTTTTGATGGTTTCTGCGACATATTCAGCCTCTTCTGCTTCATTGTAGGTTGTGTATTCCTCAACCCTTGCACCGCTGCCCTGTTTTGTCCAGAGGTTTTTCTCAAGACGATTGAAGTTTTTCTTTATGAGTTTGTTTGCAATTGTGAGGATGTTTTTGGTTGATCTGTAATTTTGTTCAAGTTTGAAGACTTTTGCACCAGCAAAGTCCTTTGTGAAAGAAAGAACATTTCCAACCTCTGCACCACGCCAAGAATAAATGCACTGATCTTCATCACCAACAGCAAAGACATTCATGGTCTTTCCGCCAAGAAGTTTGACAAGTTCATACTGCACAGCGTTTGTGTCTTGAAACTCATCAACATGAATGAATTTGAACATGTTTTGATAATATTCAAGAGTTTCTGGGTTTTGTTTGAAAAGAAGATATGTCTTTTCCAAGAGATCATCAAAGTCCATCGCGTTGCATTTTTTGAGTTCTGCTTCATAGCGTTTGTAGCATTCAACAATTGTTTCGCGTTTTGATCTGAATGTCACAAACTCACCATAGGAATCAGGAAGCAAAAGGTGATTTTTTGCGTTTGAAATGTGAAAGGCAATGGTTTCTGCATTGAGGTTTGTTCCAACATCATCAATGATTTTTTTGATGACCTTTTCAGAGTCTGTGTCGGAATAAATCGTGAAGTTTTTGGTGTAACCAATTTTGTCAGCTTCGCGTCTCAAAATCCTTGCGCACATTGCATGGAATGTGCAGACCCACATGTCAGATGCGTCTTCAATCATCAGCGACAAGCGTTCTTTCATTTCATTTGCTGCCTTGTTTGTGAAAGTGATTGCGAGAATGTTTGAAGGTCTAACCCCAAGTGTGCGCACAAGATATGCAATTCGGTGAGTAAGCATTCTTGTCTTCCCACTTCCAGCTCCAGCAGTGACAAGTACTGGTCCAGAAGCCACTTCGGCTGGTGCTCGTTGTTCGCTGTTCAAATTGTCAAGAATATTTCTGTCATTCATGATTAAAACTCCATGTGAAAGGCTTGTTATTTTTCCACATGTGAGTATAACACAAAACAAGCATCAAGCGCAAAGAAAATCAATGCAATTTCAGAATTTAGACATTCTGAATTTCTGCTTTGATCAAATGGTAACGTTTTGTGAGATCCAAAAGATACTTATCTTTCTCATCATTTGAAAGATGATCAAACACAGAGTGGTCAATAAGTTTGCCAATTGGCGAGAAAATGTCAGGATTTGTTTCAAGCATTTTCTTGATCTTTGGATAAAGTGGATCGTGCTGAGCAGTTTTGGTTTTTCCAGCACTGATGTAATATGAAGCCCGAACAGAAAGCGCCCTGCTTGTTGTCTTTTCTTTTGTCTCGCTTGCAGCCTGAAGCCTGTTTTTCGCTCGTTTTGCGAGATTTTTGAATGTCATGAGTTATTTCCACCTTTTGTTTTTTTGTCCCCAATTTCAAGCAATCTTGTTTCATCGGGACGACAAACAAAAATATAACAAAGACAAAACAACTGTTGTTTGATTATTTCAAAACTGTTTACTATTCGTGCAACAATTTCTTTTTGTGACATTAACCACAAGAAAACCAAAACAAGCAACAAAAAACCCAGACAGCAATTGTCTGGGCACTTGGGTTTTGTTTTCAAAAATTAACCTTTGCGATTTCTCTTTTGAGCAGCTTCAGATTTCTTTTTTCTCTTCACGCTAGGAGATACATAAAATTCTTTCTTTCTGATATCACCAATGATTCCATCTTTTTGGCATTTTCTCTTGAATCTCTTGATTGCGCTTTCCAAGTTTTCATTTTCGCCTACTTTGATTGTTGACATGCTTTTCTCACCTCCCTAGCTCACAAATTTCGTTAACATATTAACACAAAAAAACTCTTGTGTCAACCGTAATCAAAAACTTTTTGGGTTAATTTAATTTGAGTGTTTCAGCAACCTCGGCAAGGGTTTTGTCCGACTGCTTCTCTGTTCTTGCAAAGTTGATCCCATCGCCCTGTTTCCTTGGCAAAATGTGAATGTGAAGGTGCATGACCTCTTGTCCAGCATCAACTCCTGAATTGATGTAAATGTTGATGCCATCAGCGTAACCAATATTCACATAATGCTGAGCAATTTCTTGCGCAATCTCGCAGGTGTATGCAAAAGTGTCGCTGTCTGTGTCCATCAAATTTACGCTGTGCTTCTTTGGAATCACAAGAGTGTGACCTTCTGGATCATTTGTGATGTCCAAAAAAGCCAAGACCTCATCGTCCTCATAAATTTTGTGGCAAGGAATTTCCCCTGCAATTATTTTGCAAAACAAGCAATTATCCATAACAAATTTCCCTCCTTTTCAACAGTTATCGGATTTTCTTTGATGTTGTTATATAGTTTTTTTGATTTTTAATTAATGGTTTTCTTATTTCGGCGGTGTCCAAAGCACTGCAATTGCACCATCTTTGTGCACATCTTTAATTTCAACTTTCACCACTTCGTTTGGTTCAAGCTTTGTTTTTGACTTGATGTAACATTTGACAAAGTTTCCAGAATGACCAACAAAAAATCCATCTTTTTCTTGTTCAACAATCACATCTTGGACACTTCCAATCATTTTTCTTGTGAAGTCATCTCTCATTTCTTCAGCAAGGCAACCAAGGCGTTTTGCACGTTCCCTCACTTCTTCCCCAGATGCAACTGGATTCATTCCCGCTGCAACTGTCCCGTCACGCTTTGAATATGGAAACACATGCATCCAGCAAAAACCAATCTTTTTGCAATTTTCAAGCGTTGTTTCAAAGTGCTCAGCGGTCTCAGTTGGAAAGCCCACAATCACATCTGTCGTGATGCCTGCATCAGGGAAATATGATCTGATCAAGTTCACTTTATTAGTGTACTCTTCGATCGTGTATTTTCGGTTCATCTTTGAAAGTGTTTCATTGCAAGCGCTTTGCATTGAAAGGTGGAAATGTGGTTGAAAGTTTGGAAGCTTTGCAAGTTCCAAGAGAAGTTCATTGGTGATCACCCTCACTTCAAGGCTTGAAAACCTGAACTTCACAGACCTTCCAGAAAAGAGTTTCACAACATCAACAAGTGATGTGTTTTGATTTTTGAAGTCTTTGCCATAGGCAGAGACATTGATTCCCGTGATAACAATTTCTTTTGTTGTCTTTTCTAAGTTCTCAATTTCAAAAAGGATTGATGACAAGCTTCTGCTTCTTTCCCTTCCCCTCAAGTATGGAATCAAGCAATAAGTGCAAAAATTGTTGCAACCATCTTGAATTTTGATGACAGCACGCGCTCTTGTGTGTTTTGATTTGTAAGAATCGTTATAAGCAGCCTCTTCTTCTTTGCTTGACCTGTCATCTGGCTTGATTTTGCCAGTAATAATGTCTGCAATTTTGAGTTTGTTGTTTGTTCCAACCACATACTTCACATTTGGAAACTTCAGAAACTGCTGCGCATTATGTTCACTTGCGCATCCACAGACATAAATTTCAGCATTTGGATTAAGTTTTAAAATCTTTGCGATTTGTCCTCTGCTTTTTCTCTCGCCCTCATTGGTGACCGCGCAAGTTGAAAGGACATAAATGTCGGCTTTTTGAAGCCCTGAAATACATTCAAAATTCGCTTGTTCAAGGTTTGCTGCAATTGCTTCAGCTTCGTAGGTGTTAACCTTGCAACCAAGGGTCACGAATGCGACTTTTTTCTTTTGTGATGTGTTCATTATTCCACCCCCAAAAGCACAAGTGCTGGAAGCACAATGCCAGCAGTTTCAGCCCTGAGGATTCTGTCCCCGAGACTCACAGGAATTGCACCGGCTGCAACAATTTGTTTGGCTTCGTCCTCAGAAAAACCGCCTTCTGCGCCAACGATGACTGCAACATTTTTGAGATTCTGAATTTTTTTCAAAACATTTGAAATGTGATTGTCGCCTTGCTTTTCATAAGCAAAGAGAACTGCGTCATGATTCTTGATTTCGTCCAGCATTTGATTGAATTTGAGTTCTCTGTTTGTTTTTGTGATCACGCTTGAACCGCACTGTTTGCATGCAGAAATCACGACCTTTTCAAGTTTTTCAATGTTTTTGTTTCCAACTTTCACATCAGAAAACGCACTTTCAAAGTGAACAATTTCATGAACCCCAAGTTCAGTGCATTTTTGAACAACGATGTAAAGTTTGTCACCTTTGACGAGTGCTTGAAAAAGTGTTACATTTTTTTCAGGAAAACCAACCCCTTGAACTTTTTCATCAACATGAACAACAGCGTATTTTTTGGAAATCTCAATTATTGTTCCATTATAATCAAACGAATCACCGCAAAAGAGAGTGACAGTGTCGCCCACTCTTGAGCGCATGACAGAAGACAGATGAACAAACTCATCGCCTTCGATTGTTACATCACTATCCTCAAATATTTCATTATTTACGTAATATCTCTTGTTTTTCATAACAATATATTAGCACATTTTTCTCTTCTTGCAAAGGTATTTAATCAACATTTTGAAAATCCAATATTGCATCACAAAAAAAGCAGTGACACTGTCGTTTGCGTGTGTCACTGCTTCAGAAAAACTTTGAATATAAATTAAATTCTTTCAGATTGATTCTCAGATTCAATAAACATGATGAGATCATCGAAGTTGCCTTGTGGATAACAAGACTCGTCAAGTCCTTTCTTGTTTGAAATATTGTAGTTCACAAGAAAGACCTGCATTCCATTCTTTTCAGCCACCATGTCATCACTCACATCATTACCAACAACCAAGCATTCAGATGGTTCAACCCCAAGTATTTGAGCAACTTCCAAAAAGTATTTTGGGTGTGGCTTCATGTATGATGAATTTTCTAGTGTTGTCATATAGTCGAAGTTTGCCTTGTCGCATCCAGACCATGAGAGACGCTTTTCAATTGCCATTTTTGGAAAAAGTGGATTTGTTGTGAGTGCAGTTTTGATCCCCATTGCCTTGACTTGTTTCACCACGTCATTTGCCCCCTTGATTGGCATCCCTGTCACCACAAGTTTGTCAAACTCAGTGTCATAAAATTCATCAAAGAACACTCTGTCTCTTTCAAGTCTTTCGCCATAATAAGCACTCAAAGAATCCCAGAAGGCGAGTTCATTCTTAACCTTTCCTCCACTTGTAGCAATGGCCTTCAACGCACCCCAAACAGCATTCACAAGGTCATCTGCCTCATAACCATGATCTTTCATTTTGTCGGTTAAAAGTTTGAAATACATTTTGGTGAAAAAATCCTCGTCAGACATCATGAGCGTTCCACCAAGGTCAAACATAACAAGTTTTATCATACAGGTTCTCCATCAATATTTATGCAATTATTATAACAAACAAAATGAGCAATTGCAATAGCAAAATAAAAAAAGATGTGAAGCAGTTTTCACATCTTTTTTTATGTTTTACCTTTGGCTTTCGTCAGGATTCAATGGTTTTCCAACAGTCAAATATTCAGCGTTTTCAAGCCTTTTTCGGTTCACTTTAATTTGCTCAACATAGCCAAAGAAATCGTCAATTAAATCAAATTGAAAATCGCCCAAAAGTGCATCTGTTGCATTTTGAACAATTTCATGACCAAACACATCAAAGTCTTCAAACAAACCCGAGATGTCAGTTCCATTGAGTGACACTGACACTGGATAAAACGTGTTGATGTATGGTCTGAGATAAAGTTCTCCGTTAAATCCCTTTTTGTGTCTGACTGGAAGTGAAACTTGAATCTCATTCACGCATTTTGAGTTCGACAAGAGTGCGTTCAAAAACGCATATGGATTGTCACCATTCACCCTTTCTCTCACATGATCTTCAAAGCACGCAGGGTTGATTCCGAGTCTCCACAAATCTTCATGGTCATAAGCCGCACGAATTACATGTTTGTCAGAAAGAACCCCCTCTTGATTCCATTTGTTGTTGTCTGTATATGCCTCAATAATCACGCTCAAAACCACACCATGTGTGTGTTTTTCAATTTCAGCATAAGTCAAAACGTTGTAAGCACCTTGTTGTTCTTCATCAATTGCAATCATAAATTTTATCTCCTCATATGTCAAAAAAATTATAACACACAAAAACATCCAAAACAAGAGGGAAAACAAAAAAGATGTGAGAGCCTTCACATCTTTTCTGTTGGAGTAAAATATGAATAAGGATTCACACTTTCACGCAAAATCATCATTTAATGTTATCAAATATGTTAATTTGTTCTCACAAATCATTATTTGACATTATCAAAATATTGTTTGCGTTTGGTGTAGCTGTTTTTTGAAATGCTCTTGTCAAGTTCTGCCACAAGTTCTTTTTCGCGTTTTCCAAGAGTTTTTGGCATCTCAACCACGACAGTTGCAATGAGATCACCATAACCATTTCGGTTGAGAATTTTTGTCCCCTTGCCTTTCAAGGTGATCTTTGTGTCAGTTTGAGTGAGTTCAGGAATGTCAAGATCGAGAGTCTCATTTATTCCATTAATTTTCACCTTTGTTCCAAGCAAGCTTTCAGTGAAAGAAATTGGAACAGTTGCATAGACATTGAAGCCTTCACGCTTCAAGCTTTTGTGAGGTGCAACTTTGATGAGAATTTGAACGTCACCAGCTGATCCACCATTCTTTCCTGCCTCACCTTGACCACGAAGAGTTATGATTTGATTGTCATCAATGCCAGCTGGCACATTGATTTCAATGTTGCGGTTCACGCGTTTGATTCCAGCGCCAGAGCAATTTGGACACTTATCTTTGATCTTCTTTCCTGTTCCACCGCAATCTGGGCACGCAGTTTCAGTCATCATGCGTCCAAACATTGTGTTTTGGGTTTGAGTGATTTTCCCGCTTCCATTACACCTTGAGCATGTTTCAGTTACACCATTTTTTCCACCTGTGCCATGGCAAGCAGAACATGTTTCATTTCGTGTGAGATTGATGTTTTTTGTGCATCCAAACGCAGCTTCAACGAACGAAAGATTCATTCTGACTTGAATGTCTGCGCCATCCATTGGAACAGGCCCTGTGCTTCTGCTTCTTCCAAAACCACCACCAAACATTCCAGAGAGAATGTCTTCAAACCCGCCAAAACCAGAAAATCCGCCGCCACCAAAGCCACCAGCGCCTCCAAACGGATTTGGGTTTCCGTTTGGATCGCCAAAGTTGTCATAATTTGAGCGTTTTGTTTTGTCAGAAAGCACCTCAAAAGCCTCATTGACTTCTTTGAGTTTTTCAGCAGCCTCTGCGCTTCCCTGATTGAGATCTGGGTGATATTTTTTGGCAAGTGACCTGTATGCCTTTTTTATTTCATCATCACTGGCGTTTTTCGCAACGCCAAGTATATCGTAGTAGTTTTTTGCCATTTTTAAAACCTTTTATTACGTAGTTTTATAGTCACCAAAGTTATTTGGATCAGTTGAACCATTGCCAGCTCCACCATTTGGATCAGTGCCCTGACCATTTGGGTTTGCTTGGCTATAAAGTTTTGTGAAGATTTCATTTGAAACTTTTGTGAGAGATTCAAGAGCTGCTTTTAATTTTTCGATGTCATCGCTGTTTTTGTAAACTTCTTTTGCTGACTCCATCTCAGTCTCAAGAGTCTTTTTGTCTTCTTCTGAAACCTTGTCTCCGCTGTCTCTCAAAACCTTTTCAATTGAAGCAATCATTTGGTCAAGAGAGTTTTTGGTGTCAACCACTTCTTTTCTCTTTTTGTCTTCTTCAGCATATTTTTCAGCTTCTTTCACAGCCTTGTCAATTTCTTCATCAGAAAGGTTTGATGATGCTGTGATTGTGATGTCTTGTGATTTTCCAGTTCCAAGGTCTTTTGCTGAAACATGAACAATTCCGTTTGCGTCAATGTCGAAAGTAACTTCGATTTGAGGAATTCCACGTGGCGCTGGAGCAATTCCAGTGAGTTCAAATCTTCCGATTGTCTTGTTGTATGCAGCAAGTTCTCTTTCACCTTGAAGAACGTGAATGTCAACACCTGGTTGGTTGTCTGATGCTGTTGAGAAGATTTGAGATTTCTTTGTTGGGATTGTTGTGTTTCTGTCAATGAGTTTTGTGAACACTCCGCCCATTGTTTCGATTCCAAGAGAAAGTGGAGTTACATCGAGAAGAAGCACGTCTTTGACTTCTCCGCCCAAAACGCCCGCTTGAATTGCCGCACCAATTGCAACGCATTCATCTGGGTTGATGCCTTTGAATGGTTCTTTGCCGATGAATGCTTTGACTTTTTCAGACACAAGTGGAACACGAGATGAGCCACCAACCATGATGATTTTTTCAACTTCATTTTTTGAAAGTTTTGCATCTGAAAGTGCTTTTTCTGTGAGTGTGATTGTTTCTTTCACAAGGTCTTCAATAAGGCTTTCAAATTTGGCTCTTGTGATTGAAATTTCGAGGTGTTTTGGACCATTTGCATCAGCAGTGATGAATGGAAGAGACACTGTTGTTTGTGTCACACCAGAAAGTTCGATTTTGCTTTTTCAGCGGCTTCTTTCAAGCGTTGCATTGCTATTTTGTCGCCTGAGAGATCAATGCCAGAAGACGCCTTGAACTCAGAAATCAAATATGAAATGATTCTGTCATCAAAGTCATCACCACCAAGTTTGTTGTTTCCGGCAGTTGCAAGAACTTGGAACACTCCATCAGCAATTTCAAGCACTGAAATATCGAATGTTCCACCACCAAGGTCATACACCAAAATCTTGTGACCATCGCCTGAATCAGCTTTGTCAAGGCCATATGCAAGAGCGGCAGCTGTTGGTTCGTTGATGATTCTGAGAACCTCAAGACCTGCAATTTTTCCAGCGTCCTTTGTTGCTTGACGCTGTGCATCTGTGAAGTATGCTGTAACAGTGATAACTGCCTTTGTCACCTTTTCTCCAAGGTATTTTTCAGCGTCAGCTTTGAGTTTTGAAAGGATCATTGCTGAGAGTTCTGGTGGTGTGTAGCTTTTGCCATTGATTTCCACCTTTTTGTCTGAACCCATGTCGCGTTTGATTGAAATTACTGTTCCCTCAGGATTTGCAACAGCTTGACGTTTTGCTGTTGCTCCGACATGTCTTTCGCCATCTTTTGAAAAACCAATCACTGATGGAGTTGTTCTTGAGCCTTCAGCGTTTGCAAGAACCACTGCTTCTCCTCCTTCCATGATTGCAACGCATGAGTTTGTTGTTCCAAGGTCAATTCCTAAAATTTTGCTCATAATATTTAAATCTCCTTTTTTGTTTTGTTTATTTTTTTGCGTTAATTTCACCCAAGACCGCTCAAACTTTATGCTTGAAAAGCTTTAACGGTGTGAACTTTTGAGTGTTGTTAATTTTTTGTGTAAATTTCCACCTGTGCGTGGCGGATTACTTTGTTTGTGTTTTTGATAATGTATCCTGTTTTGTAAACATTTGCAATTGTTCCATCAAGGCTTGCGTCTTCTGTTTGAATTCTGTTTACCGCGTCATGGAGTTCTGGATCAAACGCCTTTCCCTCAATGTCTTGCATTTCAACAATGTCCATGTCTGCAAGAATGTTTTTGATTCCAGACTGAATCATTTTGAACCCAATCATGACATTTTCATCTTTGACAGTTTTGAGTGCTTGTTCAAAGTTGTCAAGGATTGGCAGAATTTTTTCACCCATCATGATGCTTGCATTGATTTTTGACTCACGTTCAATGTCTTTTGATCTTTCTTTCACGCGGTCAAGATCTTTTTTGTAAGTGTCAGCGAGGTGTTCTGCTCTTGCTGATTTTTCGCGTTCTTTTGTGAGTTCTCTGTCCACTTGCTCGAGGGCTTTTTCAAACTGATCAAAAGCCTTTTGATAAGCCTTGAACTCTTCTGCTCTTGAAGCGAATTCATGTTCACAGTCGCAGTCATGTTCGTGATCATCACAATGGCAATCATCTCCGCATTCACAGTGTTCACCGCAGCCGCATGAATGATCATGTTCGCCGCAAGTACAATCTGGATTGCATTTGTTTTCGCTCGTGCAATTGCAATCATCACCGCAGGTGCAATTGTTTCCGCATTCACATGATTTCTTTTCTTCTTGTTTTTGATTTTTTTCTTTTCCCATCCTGTTCTCCTTTCCTAGTCATTTATGTTATTTTCAAGGTTTTTTGTGACATCTTTCAAAATTGAAATAACTCTGGCGTAATCCATTCTGACTGGTCCAACAACGCTTGCAGTTCCAGCAACCTTGCCGCCAACTTTGTATTTTGCAGTCACAACCGAAGAGTTTTCCATTCCATCCTCATTTTCTGAGCCAATCTTGATTGAAATCTCAAGTTCGCTGTCATCATCAATGATGTCTTTGAGTTTTGACTTGTCACCCAATGTTTTGAGTGTTTGTTTGAACTTTTCGGTGTCTTGGAATTCTGGATAATCAAGCAGTTTTTCTCTGCCTTTTACCACAACCCTGTTTGTCTCTGACTCTGCTTTTTCAGAAATCGCTTCAATCACAGCCTCAAAAAGCAACTGATATTTTTTGATTTCATCAGGCATGCTCTCTGCAAGAGTGATTGCATCTCCGAGAGTTTTTCCAACCAAGCGTTCAGAAATGAATTTTTCTGCGCTTCCAAGTTCACCCTCATCCATGCCACTGGTTTCAATTGTTTCTTTGATTGTTCCGATGTCAGTGACCACAACCACAAGTGCTTGACGCTCTGTGATTGGCATGATCATAAGTTTTTCGATCTCAGCAGAATCCGAAACACCAAACGAAACAATGCTGGCATAATTGGATGCGTTTGAAATGATTTCAGCAGTGGATTCAACAATTTCTGAAATGTTGTTGATTCGACTTGCAATTTCAGATTTGATCTTTGCACTTTCAGCTTGAGAAAGTTTTTGTTCAGGCATGAGTTCTTCAATGTATTTCTTGAAACCTTGAAGTGTTGGAACTCTTCCGCTTGACGTGTGTGGTTGCACAAGATATCCCATTTCTTCAAGTGCAGCAAGTTCATTTCTGATGGTTGCAGACGAAACATCCTTGAGATATTCCCTTGCAAGTTCAGAGCTTGACACCGGTTCTGCAGTCTTGATGTTTTCAGAAACCACAGCCTTCAAAATGTTTTTCTTTCTTTGACTCAAATCCATAATCCGTCACCTTGTTGTTTCTCGTGTACATTAATAATTGTATTCAAGTTTTCGACTTTTATTCATCAATTTTAGCAATCATTTGCTTTGACTGCTAACAATCACAAATATAGCACTGCTAAAAAAAGATGTCAAGCACATGTGACATCTTTTTAAAAAATTTTTTATCGATTTTTTTATATTTTTATGTTATGCAAGCTCAAGGATTATTCTGTTCAAGACAAGATAACCTTTATCAGTTACTTTAATATTATTATTTTTATCAATAATTACAAGTCCAAGTTTTATAAGTTTTTTGAGCGCATCATTTTTGGTTGAAAGAATATTCTCTCCAAATTCCTTTTGAAATTCATCAACTGAAAGACCATTCATTGTCCGAAGCGACAGCATGATTGCTTCTTCGCGTTTTTCTGAAACTGTGATCTTTTTTGCATGTGACACTGGCGGTTTGTCCTGTGTTTCAACAATTTTGATGTAGTCATCAATTTTGCTTGTGTTTGCAAACCTCACCCCTGCAACATAAGAGTGGCTTGAAACACCAACACCAAGATAATCTGTTCTGTTCCAATAAACATTATTGTGTTTTGACGCAAAGCCTGGGCGTGCAAAGTTTGAAAGTTCATATCTTTCATAACCATTTTTTTCAAGCACTGAAACTGTGGTGTTGTACATGTTCACCACCTGTTTTTCTGTTGGCAAATAAAGCACACCTTTGTCAATCATTGTTTCAAGTTTTGTGCCTTCTTCGACTGAAAGCATATATGACGAGATGTGTGGGAGTTTCAAAGCAATCAAGTGTTCAAGAGTTGCCTTGACATCTGCAAGTGTTTGACCTGGGAAACCAAGCATCACATCAGCATTGATGTTTGAAATGCCATATTCTCTTATTGTTTCAATTGTTTTGTCAAAATCAGCACTTGTGTGAGTTCTGCCCATTTTTGAAAGCACTTTTCCATTTGTGCACTGCAATCCAATTGAAAATCTGTTCACTCCTGCAAGAACATATTCATGAATTTTTTCAGCGCTTGCAGAGTTTGGATTGAGTTCGATTGTGATCTCTGAGTCTGCCTTGACTGAGAAATTTTTGTAAACCGCACTCATGATTTCTCTGATTCCACCAAGTGGCAAAGACGAAGGCGTTCCGCCACCAATGAAAACTGTTCGAATTTCAAAATGTTTGTTATATTTTGCACCTTGAATTTGAATTTCACGCACAAGAGCTTTGACATATCTTTGTTTGCATTTTTCATCACGAACTTCAGACACAAAACTGCAATAATTACATTTTGAATTGCAAAAAGGCAAGTGAATATACAAACTAAGCGGTTTTTTCATTGGTTTTCTCCTTTTGTTTTATGTTTTTCAATCAGTGAATCAAAAGTGGCACGAGTGCTTGGCTTGGCATTACTTGCCCTCTTCAATGCGTTCACTTTTTTTTTGAAAAGATTGTTTCCAAAAATTATTAATCAAGTTTCAAAATCGACATGAATGCTTCGCTTGGAAGTTCAACTGACCCCAGCATTCGCATTTTCTTTTTGCCCTCTTTTTGTTTTTCCAAGAGTTTGCGTTTTCTTGAAATATCACCGCCATAGCACTTGGCAATGACATCTTTTCGCATGGCGCGCACGGTCTCTCTTGCAATGACTTTTCCACCAATTGTTGCCTGAATTGGAATTTCAAAGAGTTGACGCGGAACAACTTCTTTGAGTTTTTCAGTGATTCCTCTGCCCCTTTCATATGCTTTGTCACGGTGCACAATGAGTGAGAGTGCGTCACAAACATCACCATTCAAAAGAATGTCAAGTTTGACCATGTTGCTTGGCGAATAGCCCGCCATTTCATAATCGAAGCTTGCATAGCCATGTGATGCGCTTTTGAGTTTGTCAAAGAAATCATAAACAATTTCAGAAAGCGGAAGGACATATGAAAGTTTGACGCGACGCTCCTCCAAATATTGCATATCAATGAACTCACCGCGTTTGTTTTGCGCAATTTCCATGATTGCTCCCACATATTCAGGTGGCGTGTAGATGCTTGCGTTGATGATTGGTTCTTCAATTCTGTCAATTGACTGCACTGGCGGCAAGAATGAAGGATTTGAAACTTCAATCATTTCACCATTTGTCTTGTAAACATTGTAAGACACTGATGGTGCTGTTGTGATGATGTCAAGATTGAACTCTCGTTCCAATCGTTCAGTCACAATTTCCATGTGAAGAAGCCCCAAAAATCCACATCTGAAACCATAGCCCAGTGCTGAAGATGTCTCTGGGCTGTAGAGAAGTGACGCATCCGAAAGTTTGAGTTTTTCAAGTGCGTCTTTCAAAAGATTATATTTTGAACCATCCACAGGGAAAATTCCACTGTAAACCACTGGCATAACTTGCTTGTAACCGTCGAGTTTTTCGCATTCTTTTCCAACCTCTGCAATGGTGTCACCCACGCTGATGTCAGACACTGTTTTGATGCTGGCTGCGATGTAACCAACCTCTCCCGCTGAAAGTTCTTCTCTTTCTGTTGGCTTGGGTGTGAACACACCAACCTCCACAACATCAAAGACTTTGCCTGTTTGAAGCATTTTGATTTTTGTGCCAGTCTTCACGCTTCCATTCACGATGCGGACAAGACAAATCGCGCCTTTGTAGTTGTCATAATAACTGTCAAAAATGAGTGCCTGAAGAGGTTCATTTTTGTCGCCTTCTGGGCAAGGAACTTTGTCCACAACAAGATCCAAAATTTGATCAATATTGATGCCCATCTTGGCTGAAACCAATGGCGCATATGATGTGTCAAGACCAATCACATCTTCGACTTCTTCCTTGACCTCATCTGGGCGTGCTGATGGAAGGTCAATTTTGTTGATGACTGGCAAAATGAAAAGGTCGTTTTCAAGAGCCAAATAAACATTCGCAAGAGTTTGAGCTTCGACGCCTTGAGAAGCGTCCACAACAAGCACTGCCCCTTCGCATGCAGCAAGAGATCTGCTGACTTCATAGGTGAAGTCAACATGCCCCGGTGTGTCGATCAAATTCAAGACGTAATCCTTGCCATCTTTGGTGTATTTCATGGTCACAGGAGTGAGTTTTATGGTTATTCCTCTCTCACGCTCGAGTTCCATTGAATCCAAAAGCTGATCTTTGCTGTCACGTTTTGCAACAGTTCCTGTGATTTCCATCAAACGATCTGCAAGAGTGCTTTTCCCGTGATCAATGTGAGCAATGATTGAAAAATTTCTGATATGTTCAAGTTTTGTTTTGCTGTTTTTGTTTTTCATGCTGTTTTTTTTAAGTTTCTCCTGATAACATAATACAATATTTAATTTAAGTAATCAAGAAAATAATGAACAATCACTCCATTTTTTTTGCTCCAATCGCAAATTTCTTTTTAAAAAATCAATCAAAAAACAAAAAATTTTAGTTAAAATGTAAAAAAATGGTCTATTTTTATTGCACCTAGACTATATTTAATGTATATTAAAGCCATAAAAACTTTCGGACAACGAACTTGTCCGCTAATTTCGTCTCAAGACTTTTATTGGAGAAAGATATGGATATTTTTGATTCTTACATAGCAAATGGCACGATTATATATCGTGGACTTCATGACAACATTTCACCAGAAAACTCAATTGGTGCAATCAAAAAAGCAATTGCAAAAGGTTATGCTTTGGAGCTTGACCTCAGGATGCTCACTGACGGAACAATTGTTGTTTTTCATGATGAAAGACTCGGTCGCATGACCAAAACTGACGGATTCCTTTCAAACTGCTCTTATGACGACATCAAGGGACTCACTCTCTTGAAGTCTGATGAACACATTCCAACACTTGCAGAAGTTTTGAAAGTTATTGACGGACAAGTACCTGTCATTTTTGACATCAAAAACATTGATATGATTGGTGTTGAAAAAAATGTTTGGAAGGCTTTGAAGCCATATAAGGGTGAATATGCAATTCAATCTGTGAACCCTTACACTCTTGAATGGTTCAAGTGCAATGCCCCAGCAGTCAAGCGTGGTCAACTTGCATCATTTTTTAAGGGTGAAAAAGGAAAAGATCTTTCTTTCAGAAACAAATTCAGACTCAAAAGACTTATGCTCTGCGCGAAAGTTTCTGAACCAAACTTCATTTCATATGACGCCGACAATCTTCCAAACAGATTTGTGAAAAAATTTGCTCACCTTCCAATCCTTGCTTGGAAAGTGTCAGACGCTGAAACTCTTGACCGTGTGAAAGGTTGCACATCAAACATTATTTATGATGGAATTGACCCTGAAACGATCAACATCGCAAAATAGATAATTTCAAGCAATCATGCTTGTGATTATACCCCCAAAAAAGTCTCTGACAAATGTTTGACAGAGACTTTTTTTATCTTTCCTAATCACCCCACTTCATCTTCTCACAAGTTTCAACGCACGCCCATATTTCATAAAATCAAAACATTAATTTTCCTTCCATCAATAATTGAATCGAAATTTTTTAATTATTGAAAATTCGCACACTGCTAAATTAATTGCCCCATCAAAACCGCACCACACCATGGCAACGCCAAAACCTTGACCACTAAATGAATCATCTTTCATTTGCAATGATGAAGTTTTGATCAGAAATCTAAATTTGATTTTTTTGTTTGTCAAATCCACACACTGCATGCACACCCATTTCAAAAGATCTGCATAGAACCATGACAGCGTCAAAGCATATGGATTAACAGAAACATTATTTATTATGAAAAAACCTCTGGAAACAAATCCATAGGTTTTGATTTTTAATCTATTTCTCAAAAAGCCCGAAAATAAATTACTTTGTGATGTTTCTTACAACAACGCTCACGCTTTCTTTTGCTGAGCCATATTCGATGATGTCATCTTGGTTGTTTGCATATTCATCAACATAAATCATCATGATGAAGTCTCTTGACTCACCTGCTGCAATTTCAAATTCAGGAGCAGCAAGAACAAGTTCATCATAAGAATAATAATCATAAGTTGCGCAATCAAACACAACAGTTTTTGTGTATTTGCCAATGCTTGATTGTGTTGAATGAATTGTGTCAACAGCAACCTTGATTGCAGCTTCTGTGCTGTTTGAAACTCTGAGAGTCACAAACTCAACTTTGCTTGGAAGAGACTCATTTTCATACATGATCTCTGATTCATAAGTTGGATTAACAGCTTCTTCAGCGCTGAAATAAAGTGGAGACGCTGTCTTCATCACCTTGTTTCCAGCAGCATCTGTTTTCATGTTTGCTTCATCGTTTGTGTTCATTGTGGCAATGTCCCAGTTTTCAACATGAAGTGAACCAGATGGTTGAAGCACAACTGCGTTTTCATAAACAAGTGCATCTTCAAAAGATCCTGAAATTGTTTCACTGTTTGATGCTCCAAAGTTGAATGATGTTCTGAGAACATCTGTTGCAGGCACTGGATCTGCAAGTGTGAGTGCAACACCAAGTGTGATCACAACTGATGCAACAAGTGCAACACATGATGTGATGAACATTGCAATAATTCTTTTATCTTTCATTTGTTTTTCCTCCAAAAATAACCTTTTCTTTCGGGCAATATATTTTGTTATGGCCTAATTATACATCAAGCACAAACGAATGTCAATACTTATTTTAAAATTTATTTAAAATTAATAATATATTATTATTTTGCGCGTGTTGCGCGTGCGTGAGCGCGTATGATCGCCCATCTGCCACGAAAAAATTATGGTTACTGATAAGCTTTTTCACAACTTTATTTCTTTCAAACAATGAATCAAGCAAAAATGAGCAAATGAATTTTAAACAAAATCGAACGATTTTCAACAAATATTCATTGACAATGCGAAACTCGAGTTATATACTTGAAAACGACAAAATTCAAAGGGGTATTATTTTTAGTTATGCAAAACATTTTTCAGAAACTTGAAAGTGCAACAGGCATTCCTGCAGCAAGAATTGAAAAGCTTGTTCTTTCGCACGATGGTCTCATCGAAAAATTCACAAGAAACCAAAACATTCAAAAAAATGTTTCTTTGATCAAAGCTGAGACAGAACTGAGTGATGCATCATTTCAAGTTATTTTTGAAAACTTCATCCAAAACTTTGCAAGCATTGACGAAGTTCAAAATCTTGCATTGATGTTTGAAAAAGAGTTTTCGATTGAACACAAACTCTCACTCATACACGCCCTCAAATCTCAAATGCTTGAATTTTCAGACACAACAACAATCATGCGTCAACTAAATGAAGTTTTTGCAAGACTCAACTTTTCTGTTCATCAATCAAAACTCATCATTCAAAAATGCCCAACCCTGCTTTCAACATGTACAACACAAATTCATTCAAACATTGATGTTTTTGTGAAGCAATACAAGCTCAGCCAATCATCTGCTGCCAAAATTTTCTTTGCAATGCCTCGCTTGCTTGTCGTTCAAGACTTGAAGCGTCGCGTTGCAACAATCAAAACAATTTTTGATCTTGACCTTCTTGAAATTGAAAGTTTTGTTTTGAATTTTGGTGATCTGCTTTTTGTGTCAAACACCCAAATAACCCAAATCATCAAGTATCTTTCAGAAGAACTTTATTTTTCGGACAATGAAATTGTTTCAACACTGAGAAATTTTCCAGCATTCATCAAAAAAACAAAAGACGACATCAAGGCCTTTCAACGATTGCTCATGAAAAAAGTTTCATTGAGCACCATGCAAGTCAAAAGCGTCCTTCTTTCTGCACCTCAGCTCATAAGACTTGACCCAAAGCAAATCGAAAGCGTGTGTGACAAACTCTATGAAAGCGGACTTTTCGTGAAACTCGACATAAAGAAACTCATCATGAGTTCCCCAGTTGTTCTTGAATCAAATCTCAAAACCATTGCTGAGAACATTTTAAACATATCAAGAGTTTTTGAACTAAATGACAAAAAAAGCATCCGTTCTTTCATTCGCGAATGTCCTCAAACAATCATTTCTCAGACATTAAAATCCAAACTCGTTTTTCTTAATTCACAAAACATCCCTCTCTCAAGCATCATGATCACACCACGCGTTTTGAATCAAAACCAAAACATCCTTGCAATCAAACATGCAATTCTTTCAACTTTTGGGCTTGGTTTTCATTTGGACAGCGTGCTTGACATTGACTTTCAAGTTCTGGTTTCAAGAATAAAATTTTTGGGGCTTTCAAAGCTCAGTCTTGACGATGTGAGCATGAGCATGACTGAATTTGAACGGACACACGGATCAAAAACTGAATCAGCAGATTTTCCTCGTTCATTCTCAAAACTCGAAATTTCAAACCTAATCAGTGCAAAATCAAACAACTCGTGTGTCAGATGTTTGATTGCAAAAATGTTCAAAAATGACTATGCCACCGACCTCAAAATCATTGCCAACGCCATTCGCAAATCAAAAGATCAAAATGAAACCAACTCCCGAAAAGAAACAATCTTTTCAATTCTTGAAACTCTTGGCATCGAAAAGGACTTTGCAAGAAACATCAGTGAAAGCATTCCATGTTTTGTTCAAACCAACAACATTGCAACAATTATCGAACTTTTGTCACTCGCAGGAATTTCAAGAGAACAAATCATCAATTTGATTCAAAAGCGTCCAAGCATTCTCACATCGAGAAGCATGACAATTTCAAACGAGCTTGCTGCCCACTCTGAATGGATCAAAAAACACAAATTTGACATTTCATATTTTGTTTAACAAAACGAAGTAAAAATATAAAAGACCTTGAAAATTTTTATTCCAAGGTCTTTTTTTTTAATGAAACAACTAATTGTGATCAAACATTGCTGACTGATGTGCAGCTTCTGCCTGTCTGTTCCATCTGAGTTTTTTGTAACGTCTGCGAAGCGTAATGATTTTTGAAATTTTGAGTGGACGCTTATTGAGAATCACAGCCCCATTGATCACACGCTTTTTGTAAAGCGAGTTCCAAAGCACAAAACCAAACACATTGTTTGAGATCACAGCAAGAAGTGATGCAATGACTGGCAAATCTGAAATTGTCCCATTTCCAATCAACAAGGTTGAAATCCACATGAAAAGATTGATTGAAGATTGAACCAGACCAAAAATCCATGATTCCATGAATCTTGAACCAGAAAGAATTTTGTAAACAATTGAAATACCAAGAGTGCACGCACCAAGAAGCAATGACACAGTTTGTCCCAAAACGAACCTGAGGATGAGATATGAAACTCCAGTTGCTGCGACAATTGAAAGCAACGACAAAGCAATCCCCCTTTTCCCCAGTTTCTTGACTTCAATAACCGATTCAGATTTTGTTTTGGCCTCAGCACCTGATTTTGATTGTTTCAAATTTTTTGTCCACGAAATAATTGTGTAAACATTGATTGGAATGTTGATTGCACACATTTTGAAAACTTCACCATAAAGACCACTTCCAAAGCATATGAATGCATAAAGCACACACTCAGCAATCCCGATGTAAACACCAACAACCCTGCCACGGCTGACAAGATCAATGTTGACAAGAAAAATCAAAAGATCAATGACTGTGATGTAGCTTGATGGAACAAAACACAAAAAAACAAGTGCAAATGTAACAAACACTGAATACCAAACAAGCTTGAACTTTGACTGTGACTCAAACATTCGCATCATTTCAAGTCTTGTCATTCCTTTTCCATAAAATGCAGCAAAAGAAGATGGACTGTTGATCCCCATTGTTGCACCAACAGTTCCACCAATAAGACGCCTTGAATAATTGTTAAATCTTGGATGTTTTTCTGCAAAATTATTATCTTTCATATTAAAATCCCTATGCAAAACTTTATTTTTAATTACAAAACGCAAATTTTAGCTGTTTTTATTCACATCGACATTTTTGTTCCAAACAAAGTTTTTATATCTCCTTCTTATGGTAATGATCTTTGAAATTTTGAGTGGACGTTTATTTAAAATAACACCATTGCTTGCAAGCGATTTTTTGTGGAGCTTGTACCAATAATAAATTCCATAAAAGTCATTAACAAGTGATGAAAGTGATGAAATTACAAAAGGCAAAGAACTTATGTTTGATGCAGACACAAACACCCACATCAAAATTGTGAAGACATTGCCAAGAATGTCAAAATACCACGAATCAATAAATCTGAGTGCCCCAATCACCATGCCAACAATGAAGGCAACAACTGAAAGAGAATTCAAAAGGGACTGTTTGGCAGCAAAAAGATTAAGAATGAGACTCACCAAAAAACCACCGGCAACAACCAAAAACAAAAGGATGATTAGTTGAAACCATTTGAGCTTTCTGACTTTCAAAAACTTTTTTGATCCATCTTCAAGTTCTGCGCGTTTGTAACTGAAAAACGAATAGGCCGCAAGTGGCATGTAAAGAAGCAAGTTGATTGCAACTTCACCATAAACTCCAAAAACAATACAGTCAGCAACATAAAGTGCAGAGCTTCCAAGAGAAACAACAAATCCCCACCTGCTTCCATTTGCAATCAAATTTTCTGAAACCATAAAGAGAAACATACTGGACACAGCAAAAGCAAGTTCAAAGGTGAAAGGCTTCACAAAAATCAAACAAGCGATTCCAGCAAGAACAAACACCACATACCAAATTTTTTCAAACAGGGATTTGCTTGAAATGGCATCAATGATTGCTTTCCTTCGACCCATATTTTGAACTTCTTGAACATCATAAAAGTCACTGCCACGAGTTGCCCTGCTTGAACCAATGATGAGGTGACGGGACTTGCTTGTTGAATATTTTTGCGGATTAAATGCCATTTTGAACCACTTTTTCTCCTTTTGTAAACACGATTTTGCAGTTTTTTATTTATTGGACTTTGATGAGGTTTGTGAGATTTTCAGAATAATAAACATTAAGTTTGTGAAGCGCTCTTGTGCAAACAGTATACAAAATAAGTTTGTTGTCTTCTGTGTACTTTTCTTGATTTGCATCCATCACAAGCACAGCATCAAACTCAAGACCTTTTGCAAGATATGATGGAATGATCATGATTCTTCCCGCGTCAAACACCTTGTCTTTTGACTGAACAAGTTTGAAAGCATTTGCATTCTTTTTGCCTTCAATATGCTCTTTGAGTGCTTTTGCATCCGCTGCTGTTTTGGTGATGATTGCAATTGAATTATAATATTTTTTAAGAGTGAGAGCATCCTCAACAATTTTGAGTTTTGTGTTTGGCTCTTCCCCAAGTTTGTTATCTTTGATGATTGCGACTTCATCCCCATGTCTGTCAACCTGATTGTAGAGATTTGTTTCACCAATCAAGTGTTTTGCAAACATGTTGATTTCATATGTTGACCTGTAAGTTTTTGTGAGGTACTTGATTTCAGTGCTCGCACCACTTCTTTCAGCAGAAAGAACATTCAAAATTGAGTTGTAATTTGCTGGCGCATAGAATGGCAAAATTGACTGATTGAGGTCACCAAGAATTGTGATCTTTGCACGTTTGAAAAGATGTGAGAGAACTTTGTACTGCATGACAGTGTAATCCTGCGCCTCATCAATGAGAACATATTTGATTTTGCTTTGAGACACAAGACCCGTAAGCCTGTCTTTCATGTACATAAATCCGGACACGTCAGCATAATCAATTACATTTTTTTCAAGGTTTTGTTTTGTGATTGAAAAGATATCATGAAGATCTTTGATTGACAATCTTGACTGCTTTGGGACACTTGTTGTGTTGTAAATATTTTCAATCATTGACACAAACCTGTTTTCATCACTGTAGAGATCAAGATACAAGCTCTTTGCCTTCACCTTTTTGACATTCGCTTCAAGTGTCTTTTTGAGTGATGCCCTGATGCCTGTTTCTTTGTTGAGTTTTATGTTTGCATGAAGATTAATTTTTTCAACGAGTTTTTTGCATTGTTCAAGAATGCTCAGGCCATCAACCTCAAACTCATCAGCAAGTTTTGTGAGGTAATCTTTTGTGATGATTGTTTTGCCCCCAACCCTGATGTCGTCAAGTCCCAAAAGCTCATTCCTTTTGAGTTTCAAAAAATCTTCAATGAGATTGATATAAACCGCTCCAAGTTTGAGTTTGATCGAATTAAATTCAACAGATTTGTTTTCTGATCGATCTTCCGCAAACACTGTTTCATAAACATCATTCATGTTTCCCCTGATCTTGAACTCACTGAGGAACGCCTTGACAAAATCCATGTATGTTGTTTCATAAACATTATCTTCACCAATTTCCGGAAGAACTCCCGAAATGTAATTTGAAAAGATTTCGTTTGGAGACATGATCAAGATGTTTGAATTGTTAATCTTACCCCTTTCACTATAGAGAAGATATGCAACCTTATGCATTGCCACACTTGTCTTTCCACTCCCCGCTGGCCCTTGCACAACCAAAATGTCCACATCATTTTTGCGGATGATCTTGTTCTGTTCTTTTTGAATGGTGTTGACAATGTTTTTCATTTTGCTGGTTGCGTTGTTTCCAAGCATTTGCTGCAAGATGTTATCAATAACCTGCATGTCTGTGTCGAAGATTTGCTTGATCTTGTCCCCCTCAATTTTATATTGACGTTTGAGAGTGATTTTCCCAGAAACAGTTTCACCATTTGGCACGCTGTAACTCGCGTCACCAAGTTCAAAATCATAAAATAAACTTGAGATCGGAGCTCGCCAGTCATAAATGTAAAAATCTCCACCACTCTCAAGTGAAGCAATTCCAATGTATGCCGGAATGACATCACCATCAGTTTCAAAATCAATTCGCGCAAAATAAGCACTTTTCAGCATTTTTGTGAAATTTCTGTGTTTCGTTGCAGCGTCACTTGCCACAATTGACTTGATTTGAATCCTGCGCATGCCATATTCAAATTCAGTG
>JAFTJJ010000017.1 GCA_017456465.1 Clostridia bacterium
CATTCTCCGCGAAATAAATCCCGCCGCCATTATTTGCAGTGTTTCCAGAAATCACACCGCCTGATATTTCACACACTCCATTCGTTGCAACATAAATTCCACCACCATTTATTGAGACATTGCCAGAAATTGTTCCACCAGACATTGAAAAAGATCCATTAGAGCAATAAACAGCACCTCTGTTGTTGTCAACATTTCCTTTAATTTCCCCACCATTCATCACACAAGATCCTGCAATAATCCTAATTGCTCCACCATCAATAGAATATGTTGTTGAAAAGTTTCCTTCAATTGTTCCTGAATTTATTGTAATCAAACTTAAGTCGTGAGAAATCGCAATTGCACTACCATTTACAGACAATCCGTCATTACCACACAAAGTCCCTCCGTTCATTGTGTATGTTGCACCAGACCAAAGTCCAACCGCTGAACCAGACCCTGCAAGGTTTCCTGAATATGTTGAAGATCCGACCTTTCCCGAACCAATAATGCCACTATTATGAATTATGTTTGCTTTGTTGTAACCAACAATCCCACCACCAAGACCACTTGTCCTGTTTTCTGCAATCACACCTTCAAAAAGGGCAGAGTCCGTACCAATATTAAGTGTTATTTCACCATTTACAAAAACTCCAGCACCATCTTCTTTGCAAGTGTTTCCGCTAATGACAGCATCCCCAACAACAGAAAGAGAACATGTGGAATAAATTCCGCCACCTCTATACGCCGATTCATTTTTTGAAACAATCCCACCAGAAATTGTTTTTTCTGCCTCTGATAATAAATAAATTCCACCACCAAGTGCCAATGTCCCTGTGTTTTTGTTTTCCACAACACTCCCACCAGTCATCAAAAAAGTTCCAAGTGCACAAATTCCAGCACCGTTTCCAGCTGAAACATTTGCATAAATTCTTCCGTTTGATGACAAGTTGATGGTTGACCCTTCAGCGCCATAAATGCCCGCGCCGTCACCAGAAGATGAGTTCAAAGAAATAACCCCACCCGAGACATTAATTACAGATCCATTATCTCCATATACGCCAGCTCCACCAGATGACGAGTTCGAAGAAATGACTCCATCATCCATACTTAATGTTGCATTGCTCACATAAACAGCACCGCCAAGAACTGCTGAATTTGTGCTGAGACTTGCAGGGGTTGAACTGCTGTTTGAAATATCAATAACACAGCTTTGATCTCCATAAATTGCTCCACCATTTGCTCCAGCAACATTGCCCTCCAAAACTCCACCAGAAATCAAAACTGTTGCTGTTGCTTTTGTCACAAAAATTGCACCACCGTTTTGTGTCGCAGTGTTTCCACTAATCACTCCACCAGTCATCACAAAATTGGCTGAACAATAAATCGCGCCACCCGAAAGAGATTGATGGTTTCTTATTTCACCGCCATTCATGGTGAAAGTGCCACCAGCCACACGCACAGCAGATCCCATAACACCAGCATTTGTTGTGCTGTTCCCTTCAATCAATCCAGAATTCATTTGAAACGAGCTTGCTCCACTCATTGCAACACCAACAGCAGAGCTTGTTGTTCCAACATTCTTTAAAATTTGACCGCCATTCAAAACATAATGTCCATTATAAATCCCCACGCCAGATCCAGATGACGCTTTGTTACCAACAAACAATGGGTTGAGTTCAGTGTTTTCACCAACGATTCCACTGTTGTGAACAACTGTCCCAACGTTTGCACAAACCCCACCACCATTGGATTGACTCACATTTGCAGAAATTGCCCCTTCAAACTCACAACTGGCAGTTCCAATATACGTTGTTTCCCCAGCTGAGAAAATTCCTGCGCCATCTTCTTCACTTGTATTTGCATAAACAATTGTTTCCCCAACAATCGAAAGTTCTCTCAGCGAAAAAATCCCGCCTCCTCTATAAGTTGATTTGTTTTCGCTAATCTGGCCACCAGAAATTGTTGCAGCAGTTCCAGATGCCAAATGAATTCCAGCACCAAACGAAAGTTTGTTTGCTTTTGTCGATGTCGTAATATTTTTCGAAACAACGCCTCCTGTCATTTCAAATGCACCTGCCGCAAAAATCCCCGCGCCAGATCTTGTCGCAGAATTTTCAACAACATATCCACCAGACAACATTATTCGTGAATTTTCAGCACCATAAATACCTGCCCCGTTGACATCGGCTGTGTTGAGTGCAATATTTCCACCCAAAACATTAATCGTCGAACTTTTGCCAACAAAAACACCACCACCAACGTTTGTTGCACTGTTTGATGCGATGTTTCCATTTTGGACTTCAAGCGTGACACCTTCACCCAAATAAATTGCACCACCATTCTCGGCATTGCATCTTTCAATTGCCACACCATTCAATGTGGCTTCACAATCATAAAAACTAAAAGCCCCACCTTTTTCAGCAGAACAATCAGTAATCTCTGCATCTGCGCCAATCAAAATTGTGGAATCTTGGGAATAAATTGCCGCCCCTTCCACAGAATTACATCCTGAAAATTGAGTGCTTGAGACAATCAAATCTGAATTGATTGCACAAATCGCACTACTTTTTGAATTGGATATCGAACACCCCTCAACATTCAAAACACACCTTTCAACATTGTCAGCTTCACCCACAATGATTGCACTTCCATCAAACCCAGAAAAAGTTGAGTTCCTCACACTCGCTTCTCCACCAACAACTTCAACAGCAACACCAAGTGGTCCAACGAATTCACAATTGTCAATAACAACATGTTGACCTGATGACACAGTCACCATTGTGCCATCAGTATCATTTACAAATTTCGTATCAGAGATAATAATATCAACATCCGAACTTGAATTTGCAAAGACTCCTTCTGAAAAAGCACTTCCTTCATCAGACTCGTGTTTGCCACATGATGAAAGTGGGGAAATAAGTGAACACAAAGAAAAAAGTGCAATTGCAAAAGTCACTGCAACAAAAATCAATGTCTTCTTAAATTTTATTTTATCAAACACCAAAAGCACTCTCCCCAGTTTGCCACTTTATTAAATCTCGACTCATATTTTACGTTTATATTGTAACATACCCCTCCCCCAGGTCAAGCAATTTAATACACTTTTTGAATTTTTTATAATTTATTTTATTATAAATTATATTCAATAGTATTAATCATAACTTACGAAATTTGTAAGTATTATGCAACAAAAAACCACCCCCAATATCGGGGATGGCCTAATTGTTTGTTTAATCAAAAAACTATTTTGCCTTGTCGATGAAAGCAACAAGATCTGCAACTGTTTTGATGTTTGGAATTGCTTCATCAGGAATTGAAACTGAAAATTCTTCTTCGAGTGTCATCAAAATTTCAACAAGATCAAGAGAATCTGCACCAAGATCTGTTGCAATGTTTGTGTTTGCATTGATTTTTGCTTCATCCACGCCAAGTTGTTTTGCCAAAATATTTTTAACTTTTTGTTCAGTCATTTTTATGTTTCCTCCAAATTTACTTGATTTTATTATATACGCTAGGGAAACTGTTGGCAAGCAATTTCAAACAGTTTTGTGCATTTTATTACACAGTTTGAGCAATCGTCACAGTAAAATTCAACGTGCTTGAACCTCGCTTCACTGTGAATGTCACTTTGTCCCCCACATTCATGTTGTATGCATGATCTTCAAAGCTGTACATTGTGAGCATGTCAACAACAACATTGTCGTGATAAGAAAACCCAATCACAATGTCGTTCTTTTGAAGACCCGCTTTGTCAGCAGCCGATCCATCGACCACACTCTGAACAAAGACTGTGTCAGAAAGCACAATGCCGTCCAAATCTTGTGAATCTCTTGTTTCATCACTTGTTGCAAATTCAACACCAAGCACGGCATGTTTTGCATCACCATAATTCCTTTCGATGCTGCCCGCAATGCTCATCGCAAGATTGCTTGGAATTGCAAAAGAAACACAGTCAATTGTGTCGCTTTCAATCTTCGCATTCACAATTCCAATGAGTTGACCTTTTGCATTGAAAAGTCCGCCACCACTGTTTCCACTGTTGATTGGTGCGTCTGTTGAAATCACTCTTTCAACTCCGACATTTGTGACAGTAACAAGTGTTTGTGGTTTTCTGATGTGCCCCATACAGGTGTCAAAACCACCACTCATTGGGTTTCCAATCGCAAGCACCATGTCGCCCATTGAAACATACATGCTGTCAGCAACTTCTGCGGCCAAAGCTGATGAGTTTTTTACTTCGCTTGACCCACTCACTTTGAGAACAGCAATGTCCTTGCTTCTGATTCCACCAACATAAGTCGCTTTGATTGGTCTGTATGAATCAAAAAGCAAAACATAGACAGCGTTGGTGTTTCCGGTCACAACGTGCTCACATGTCACAATTGTCATGTCGCCATTTGCCTTGTTAATACTTGTGATCACTCCAGACCCTTTGCTGTTCATTTGCTGAAAGTTTGAGTATGAAATGTTTGATGATGTCACTGTGTCATTATAGCCACTTGCAATGCACACTGACGATGGCAAAGCCTTTGACACCATATAGCTTGAACTGACTGAGTCGTTATAAATGTCATAATAGTTTTCAACAGTGACTCTTCCAGTCTCTCCCATGTTTGATTTCAAAAATAAAAATCCAAGAACGACATTGAACGCGATCAAAATGACAAGCAAAAACACAACAACCTTGCTTGTTCCTGACTGCTTTGGCGATGGCTGTTTGTAGTTTCTGCTTCTTGCAATTGGTTCTGCGTCATAAGGGACTTTGTTCCCTCTTTGAATTTCTTCTTCGTCGTAATCAAAATATCTCATTGGTTTCCCCTTTTGCTTATTTTACATCATTTTTGCGAGCTTTGACAACTGTTTTGATTCCATAAATCAATCCAAACAATAAAATCGCACCAAGTGCAACAGCGCAAACAACAAAAATCACATTTCCATCAGATCTTGCAGCCTCGACATCAATGCGCGCTGTTGCTGAATATTCAATCATCTCACTACTGTTAGTATTTCTCTTTGCCAAAAATTTAATCGTAATTTGAGAAGTTCCTTTATTTTTTCCAACAATTTCATATTCCAGTTTGTTTTGAGTCGCTGAGACTTCAATAATGTCGTCATCAAAAATCACATCAACAAACTCAATGCTGGACTCATCCAAAAGCGGACTGAAATCAATGGTGAGAATTTTCTTTCCGTCCACAAACGTGTCATATGACGCAAATTGAAAATACATCAATTGACTTGATATGACTCGAAATTTGATTGTGTCATACAGGTCAATCACATCATCGCCATTTTGCTTGAACGCCCTGAAAACGACGACATATTCACCTTTTTCAGAAAGATTGATGTCCTCAGTTCCTGTGATGTTGTAAGTGCTTTCCTTTTTGCTTGGCGACGTGACCAGCGCCCTCCAAGACACATTTGCAAGCGTGGTGAGATCAATCTCACCATACCAAGCATATTCCACAGCACTTGCCAAATTTGGCACACGCAAAGTGTCACCTTGAACAAGATTTGAAAGAGTTTCTTCATCCCAGAATTTGAATGAATAAATTGAATAATCTTGCTTGACTGTCGCTGTCACAACATCAACTGTTGATGAAATAATGTCAAGACCAAACATCTTGAGGCTTGCATATGTCACATTGTCAATAATATCGTCATGTGTATAATTTATCTCAATATTATCAAATTCTTTCAATTTACCGTCAGCGTCAGTAATTGTTCCAACAACACAATTGCTCAAAATTGGGAACTCAATATAGTTCCACCCAAACCCAGGTTCAACACTTTCAGAATTTTTTCGCAAAATGTTCGTGAGCTCACCTCTTGGAAGAACAACTTTGAAATAATTGTTGTCATCGACAGAAATTTTGATCGTGAGTTGATGCACAAACACTGTTGAAAAATAAAACCAGCCACCAAAACTGAGCTCGTTTGCCCCTGCGTCAAGCCCCCCGTTTTCAAGCAAATTATACTTTGTTGATGAAATTATGTTGTGATCACTTGAAATTGGAGCAATCGATTTCCCCCTCATCCTTTCACCGACCGACTCATCGAATGGCGTGAAGTCTGAAAGTTCGTTCGTGCTTGCTCCTCCATAAATGTTTGTAAAATCTGTTGTTGTTAAGTTTTGGGAAATAAGTGTTTGCTGCAGTGGCAATTCTTCTGCACTGACACCCGCAAATTCACACGCTGGCAAAAAACATGTGAGCAACACACTCACACAACAAACGATTGCCAAAATTATTGATTTTGCAGTTTTCAAACAACTCACTCCTTGCTTTAAATGTCCTTAAGCGTCCAATCAATTGGTTTTTTGCCTTGACTCGCCAAAAACTCATTTGTCTTTGAAAAGTGCTTGCATCCCCAAAATCCGTTATAAACCGAGAGCGGACTTGGATGAGCACACTCTAATATATAGTGTTGCCCAAATTTCTCAATTAATTTCTTCTTCATTCTCGCATTTCTGCCCCAAAGCAAAAACACCACTGGTTCTTTTTTCTTCGCAACTTCTTCAATCACATGGTCAGTGAATTTCGTCCAACCAAAATTCACATGAGAGTTTGGACACCCCTCTTTCACAGTAAGCGATGTGTTGAGCATCAAAATGCCTTGCTTTGCCCAAGGGATCAAACATCCATGGTTTGGAATCTTGAACCCAACATCAGTTGAAAGTTCTTTGAAAATGTTCACAAGTGATGGTGGCGGCGGACATGGTGGAAGAACCGAAAAACAAAGTCCATGCGCTTGCCCCGCCCCGTGATATGGGTCTTGTCCCAAAAGAACAACTTTGACCTCATCAAACGGACAGTAAGAAAACGCAGAAAAAATCTTGCCACGAGGAGGATAACAAGTGTCGTTCTTGTACGCCTCGTCCACTTTTTGCATCAATTCTTTAAAATATGGCTTTTCAAATTCATCAGCCAAAACATCATCCCAACTGTTGTGAAAAAACTCCATATGCCCCACCTTGAAAATTATTTTATGTTTCAAGTTTAACATAAAAATTAACACCTTTACAACAAATTTCGCACACAAACAAAAAATTGGACTGTTGACCAATCCAATTCATCATTTTTGCACTTCACGAGCACCCAAATTTTCTCATAAATAATTTCACTCAAGTTTCGCGTGCAGTGCTAAAAAATAAAAAACCTCAGGGCAAAGTTGCTCTCATATTCCACATTTACAGTTAAATCTCCACCATACGCCCAATGCACGGGTTTCAGGCGTTAGTTTTGGCAAAATACTAGGAAACAAAAAAAGCCAGGCAGGCGTGTACACACGCGTACATAACTGTCTGACTTTTTGAAGTTTCTGAAGTAGTTTGGCGGAAATAACGCCTGAAACTATCTCTTAGAGAATTGTGGAGACTTACGAGCTTTCTTAAGTCCGTATTTCTTTCTTTCCTTCATTCTTGGGTCACGAGTCAAAAGACCAGCGGCCTTGATTTCTGGCTTGTATGCTTCGTTTGCAAGAACGAGCGCACGAGCAACACCATGACGAACAGCACCAGCTTGTCCAGCAAGTCCACCGCCATAAACGTTTACGTTCACATCATATTTGCTTTCAGCACCAACAAGCACCAAAGCTTGTTTTGCAATGTTTGTGAGAGTGTCAAGTTTGAAATAATCAGCAACTGGAACTTTGTTGATCAAAATTTCGCCCTTTCCTTCACTAATTCTAACACGAGCAATAGCTTTCTTTCTTCTTCCTGTTGCCCAGATTTGTTCTTTCTTTGTAACTTTCTTTGCCATTGTAATTACCTCTTACCCTCGATTTTGAGTTCAACTGGTCCTTGAGCTTCATGGTTGTGCTTGTCATCTTTGTAAACACGGAGCTTCTTGATCATCTTTCTGCCAAGACGATTCTTTGGAAGCATTCCACGAACAGCCTCATATACAGCAAAATCTGATTTTTCTTTGAGGAGTGTGCTGTACTTGATTTCTTTAAGACCACCAATGTAAAGTGTGTGGTATCTATAGAACTTTTGCTCCATCTTCTTTCCAGTGAGTGCCACTTTGTCTGTGTTGATGACAATAACATGATCTCCACAGTCAACATTTGGAGTAAATTCTGGCTTGTTTTTGCCACGAAGAACAGCAGCCACTTGGCTTGCAAGTCTTCCAAGTGGAACGTCTGTTGCGTCAACAACATACCACTTGCTTGATTTATCGTTTGAATTTTGAATGTATGTTTTCATTTCTTTTTCCTTAATTTCTTTATATTTACCAACAAAATGGGCGTGAGATGAGACCCATAGTCGGCACTATGCTTAAATATAATATACCACTTTAGTGTTTCTGTCAATGATTTTTTGAAAATTTTATTGACATTTTTTGTTATTCTCCATAATCCACACTGAAGAGCACAAGTGGTGTTCCACTCACGGTTTTCCCCGCGCTTGCCCTGCTCTTTCCATCAATGATTTCTTTCATCGCATTTGGCGCACATTTCTTTGTTCCAATTTTGATAAGTGTGCCCATGATGATTCTGACCATATTATATAAAAATCCGCTGCCTGTGATTTCAAAAGCAAAAAGATCGTCACCAAAATCCAAAATTTTTGCATCATAGATGGTCCTCACGAAATTTGTCTTTCCACTCTTTCTTGCAACAAAACTTTTGAAATCATGTTCACCAATCAAATATTGACAAGCTTCTCTCATCAAATCAACAGAAACATTGTCATTGACCCTCAAAAACTTTGCAAATAAAGGTCTCTCAAACCTTGAAACATAAAAATAATAACGGTAAGTTTTTTTCTTGACTGTGAACCGTGCATCAAAATCATCCCCCACAACACATGCATCCTTCACAATGATGTCGTCTGGCAAAAAGAAATTCACAGACCCCAAAAATTGAAATCTGTTGAATTTGAAATTCTCTCCAATCTCAAAGTGAGCCACTTGTGCTCTTGCATTCACGCCCGCATCAGTCCTGCCACTTGCATAAAGGGTGATTTTTTCGTGCACAACATCAGAAACAACCCTTTCAAGCTCGCCTTGAATTGTTCTTTGACCTTCTTGCGCTTGCCATCCAGAATATTGGCTTCCGTCATATTCAATTATTAGTTTAATTTTCATGAAAATATTGTAACACATTCAAAAGACTTAAATCAAGTCACATCACTCATTTTGTTTGACTAAAACTTTTTTAAAGATATATAATTTATTTATAAGCATTTTAATCATCTCAAGGAGTTTTTTCATGAAAAGAAAAATTACGGTTGACGGTAATACCGCTGCAGCAAATGTGGCTTACAAAATAAATGACATGGCTATCATTTATCCAATCACACCATCATCTCCAATGGCTGAAACCATTGATTCTCTTGGTTTGAAGGGCATCAAAAACATTTTTGGCGAAGTGACAAAAGTCACAGAAATGCAGTCAGAAGCAGGAGCAGCAGGAGCTCTTCATGGAGCTCTCACCGCAGGCTCTCTTGCCACCACTTTCACATCAAGTCAGGGACTTCTTTTGATGATTCCAAACATGTACAAAATTGCAGGAGAACTTCTCCCTTGCACGATTCATGTCGCAGCCCGAACTGTTGCGACTCACGCCCTTTCAATCTTTGGCGACCACAGCGATGTCATGGCAGTGCGTGCCACTGGCTTTGGAATGCTTGCTTCATCATCAGTGCAGGAAGCACAAGACATGGCAATGATTTCTCACATGGTGTCAACCAAAAGCCAAATCCCTTTTGTTCACTTTTTTGATGGCTTCAGAACATCACATGAAATCAACACAATTGAAGAACTTTCTGACGCAGAAATCAAAAGCTTGATCGATGCTGATGATGTGCGAAAATTCAAACTTCGCGCCCTCACTCCATCAGCACCAACCCAGAGAGGCACTGCTCAGTCAGGTGACATCTTCTTCCAAGCAAGAGAAGCCTCAACCCCTTATTACAAACAACTTTCAAAAGTGTTTGATAACGCAACTCAAAATTTCAAAAAAGTCACAGGCAGGTCTTACTCTGCTTTTGAGTTTGTCGGAGCAAAGGACGCTGAAGTTGTTGCAGTCTGCATGGGCTCTGGAACAGAAGCCTTGGAGAGCGCTGCTTTCGCCTTGAACGCACAGGGCGGCAAATTTGGACTTGTGAAAGTCAGACTTTATCGCCCATTCTTCACTGATAAATTCTTGAAAACTCTGCCAAACACTTGCAAAACTCTCGTGGTTCTCGACAGAACAAAAGAATGCGGAAGCGTGTTTGAACCACTTGCAAGCGATGTTTCATCAGCCTTGCAAGAACATGGTGTTTCTGGCATCAAAATTGTTGCAGGAAGATATGGTCTTTCTTCAAAAGAATTTGGTGTCAGCCACGCTGTGGCAACTCTCATGAATGGCTATAATGCACTCATGGGCAAATCCTTCAAAAACCACTTCACTGTTGGAATTGATGATGATGTTTCTGGCTCTTCACTCACGGTCAAAGATTATGATTTTTCAACTCCTGATGTGTTTGAATATAAGTTTTTTGGACTTGGCAGTGATGGCACAGTTTCAGCAAACAAAAACTCAATCAAAATCATTGGTGATGCCACAAACGCTTATGGCCAGGCATATTTTGTCTATGACAGCAAAAAAAGTGGCTCGGTCACAACCAGTTATTTGAGACTTTCAAAAAAACCGATCAAAGCACCTTACCTCATTGATCACCCAAGCTTTGTGGCTGTTCACAATAAAACTTTTGTGACCAAATTTGATTTTTTGAAAGGCATCAAAAAAGGCGGAACACTTCTCCTCAATGCCCCATGGTCAGACTCAGAACTCGAAAATGAACTTCCAGCAAGTGTCAAAAACACAATTGCAAAACAAAACCTCAGACTCTTCGTTATTGACGCAGAACAAATTGCTGAAAAAGTTGGACTGAATCGCAGAATCAACCTTGTCATGCAAACTGCATTCTTTGCTCTTTCAGGAATTGTTCCAACCTCAAAAGCAATCCCGCTCATCAAAGATTATGCAAAAAAGACTTATGCTTCAAAAGGCGACCATGTTGTTGAAATGAACATGCAGGCAATTGACATGTCACTTGGCGCTTTGCGCGAGGTCAAAGTTCCAGCAAACTGGAAAACCACAAACGAAGGAAAATCAACAACACATGAAAGCAATGGCAATGCCTACTATGACAACTTCATTGAACCAATCTTGAAACTTGAAGGTGACAACCTCAAAGTTTCACAGCTCAATCCAACAGGCGAAGTTCCAACAGGCACTGCTGCTCTTGAAAAACGTGGAATTGCAAATGCCCTGCCTTGCTGGGCAAGTGAAAATTGCATTCAGTGCAACATGTGCGCTCTTGTTTGCCCTCACGCATGCCTCCGACCAGTTCTCACAAAATCTGGAAGCAAAGAATCAAAACAAATTGGCGCTGTTCCAGCTCTTGGGGTTCAAGGTTATGACTTCAAAATTCAACTCAGCCCAATGGATTGCACAGGATGTGGCAATTGCGCACATGTGTGCCCTGCAAAAAATAAAGCCCTCAAAATGGTTGAACCTGATCAAATCTTGGATAAAGAAAGAATAAATTACAACTTGACCAAAAAACTCAAAAAACCAATCACAGTTTTTGATAAGTTCACGATCAAAGGCAGCCAGTTTGAAAAACCTCTCTTTGAGTTTTCTGGCGCATGCGCTGGTTGCGGTGAAACACCATATCTCAAACTGCTGACTCAACTTTTTGGAAACGAACTCTTGATTGCAAACGCAACTGGTTGCTCTTCGATTTATGCTGGCAGCGCTCCAACCTGCCCTTATGCAAAATCTGAAAATGGCACAGGACCTGCTTGGTCAAACAGCTTGTTTGAAGATAACGCAGAATTCGGACTCGGCATGAAAAAAGCCGCAACCTCAAACAGACAAAAACTCGAAAATTTGGTGAACGCTGCAGTCTCTCAAAAACTTGTCAGCGGAAAACTTTTGACTCTTTTCAAAACATGGCTTTCAGAAAACAAAAAACAAGAAACCACTGCTCTTTCAATTCGTGCAATGCTTTCTGATTTGATTGAAAGAGGCGAAGAAAATCCAACGATCAAAGATATTTATTCTCTTCAGTCAGCATTCTTTGAAACATCTGTGTGGATTGTTGGTGGAGATGGCTGGGCATATGACATTGGCTTTGGCGGACTTGACCATGTCGTTGCAACTGGCGAAGACGTCAACATCTTGGTTCTTGACACCGAGGTTTATTCAAACACAGGCGGTCAAGCCAGCAAATCAACCCCAATGGGCGCTGTTGCAAAATTTGCCTCAAGCGGAAAAGAAACCCACAAAAAAGACCTTGGAAAAATGCTCATGCAATATCCAAACACATTTGTGGCACAGGTTTCACTTGGCGCAAACATGCAGGCAACAATCAAGGCATTCAAAGACGCCTATGAACACAAAGGCCCGTCAGTCATCATTGCATATTCCCCATGCATCAATCATGGCGGAAACATGAGCGAAACCCCATCAAATGAACGCGAAGCTGTCATGTCTGGCTATTTCCCAACCTATTCTTGCAAAAATGGTCAAGTGAGCGTCATTCCACCTGTCATGGTTCAACCATATGAATCATACACGGGCAAACAATCAAGGTTTTTCACTCTCAAAAAGGTCTCAGAAGGCAGATATAACGAACTGTCAACCAAAGCCTCAGAGTTTGCAAAACAACGCTTCGAAAATCTCATGAATATGTCAAAAAAATAAAACATAAACAAAAACAAAAAAGACACGAATCAAATTCGTGTCTTTTCATAAAATCAAATTAACATCTTTCAGCGGCTTGGGCTTCTCGCTCAAGTCTTCTTTTTTGACGTCTGAGTTGCTCTTGCCTGATTTGCTCGTTTTCAATCTCGACAAGTCTGTCGCGCTCTTTGATGAATTCTGTATATTTCGCATGGATGCTGTCTTTCCCAAAAAGAAAGTCTTCATCCGTTTTTTTGTTCACTTCTTTCAAAACATAGTCTGCATCATACCAAGTTTTCATTTCACCCAAACCTCCTATGTCCAAATATGCAATGATAATACACCATGCTTGTGCTTTTGTAAAGCCCTTTTTCAAAAATTATTTAATAAAATATGCTTCAATTGCTCGAATTGCATCAGCTGAAACTTTGAGCGCCGAACCACTCTTGGTTTCAACCACAATGTCCGCTTTGATTTTCCACAAATTTGCACGATTCCTCACTTTTTCAAGTGAAACATCAAAGAATTTCTTTAAATGTCCATCTTGATAGTCAGCCGAATGAATTTCTGCTTTTGTTTTTGAAATTGGAGCATGCAAATAAACCACAACTGCGTTTTGCTTGAGTTTTTCAACATTACTCTCCTCAAGCACAGACCCACTCTCTGCGTGAATGACCGTGTTTTCAAATTCGCCAACATATCCAGACAAACTTTTTTCTTTTTTTCTGAAATATGCCTCACCCTGCTCTTTCAAAATTGTTGAAAGATTTCTTGGAATGTTGTCAAACTCAAAAAGCTCAATCGTGTCCAAAAAATGCATTCCAAGTTGCTCTGCAACCATTTCAGCCACGCTTCTTGACATTTTCCTGTTGATTCCAACAATCACAATATTACTAACCATAAATTTCTGCCTCCACATGAGAAAACGGCAAGACTCTCACCTTGCTTATTTTCTCTTTTGACTTTTATAAGGCTTCGCCTTGATTTTTCCATTACTCATGATGTAAATCACGCCAGACACAAACACCGCGGCAGTGATTCCTGCAACATAAACATACCAATACTCATCTGGCGGAAGTTCAATTTCCGTTTCTCCCAAGTTTCCAACGACAACATTGTTTGTCTTGAGCTGAATGTCTGTGGCATTTGCCAAAATCAAAATGTTTCCGTGCAGGTCACTTCTATAAATGTTGTCAGAACAATAATCACCCAGCTTTTCAAGAGTGCCCGCTGTTGGATGACCATGACTGTTGCCCGCACCAACTGAAATCACTGCCATCTTTGGCGTGATCATTTCAAGCAACGCATCACTTGTTGAGTTGTCTGCGCCATGGTGTCCCACGTGATAAACATCAACCGCATCAAATCTTGTCTTTTCTGAATCTGAAAGAGAACCAAGCACAGCTTCTTCGGCATGAACCGTTGCGTCTCCCGTGAAAAGATATGATCCTGAAGAATGCTCCAAGAGCATCACTGGTGATGCCTCGTTCTTGACAAGACTGTCATAACTTGGCTTGCTTTGATAAACACTTGCATAACCTTGTGTTTTTGATGCAACACCTTGTTCAATCAAGGTTTGATTTGATGAGTTTCTCAGTGGTCCAAAGAATTCAAAAGCAAAGGAATTTCCATTCTTTGGCATGATCTTGAGTCCGTCATAAGTTGTCGAAACCATTGCATTTTTGACCACTGACCCATCGGTGTAAGTCTCAGCATATGCCTTTTGAACAAATTTTCCAAACGCTTGGTTTGAAATCACATTCACACTGCTCTTCACAGTTGCATTGTCATACACCTTTGCAAGGTCTTCTCCGTCCCTGACATTTCCAGATGAATCAACAGCAACTTGGAATGGTCTGTAAATATTTTTCACCTCAAAATCATCAAGAACATCTGGAATTTCTCCCACATGGTCATTGTCTCCATGGGTGACAATCAAGTAGTCAATTTGAGCGTAACCAAGCCCAGAAATGTAATTTGAAACTGTGTTGTCACCGTCTGGGTTTCCCGCATCAATCAACATGCATGTTTCGTCCGGAAGCTCAATGAACACACTGTCACCTTGACCAACATCAATAAAATGAATTTCAAGCTCGGCATCCGTCATTTCTGCAGATTCTTCCATCGATGGCTGAGTCTCAGTGTTCCCAACAATTCTGTTATAATTAAAATACACAGTCGAAGCAATTGCCACAATAATGGTCACAATCACAAGAGATATAAATTGCTTTTTTGTGTTTTTCTGTTTTTTGCTCATAGTTTTCTCTTCTTTGGTTTTTTTGATAAGATTTTTATTATTTCTTCTTTTCTGTCCATGACTGACTTATAACCTTCATCAATCATTGCATCAATCTCTTCAAGTTTTGTCGCCTTGAACCTCTCAAGATTTGGAGTGATGACAAGATCCGCAAACTTTAGTTTTGCATCAACATTCGTTTGCAAAAGCACACCAAGTGATGATGAAAGAACTGGAAACAACTTCGTGGATTCTGTTCCAGCGCCTCTTGACTCATGCAGGTCAATTGCAAATATAATGTTTGCCCCCATATTTCTCACAACATCCGCTGGCACATTGTTTGTGAGCATTCCATCAACAAGATTCATGTCCCCATATTCCACTGGAGTGAAAACTCCAGGCACAGCGCATGACCCTGACACCGCCTTAGCAACACTTCCTGCATCAATGTGAACTTCCTTTCCTGACTTGATGTCAGTGCAAACCGCTTTGAATGGAATTTGAAGCTCACTGAACATAATGTCTTTTCCAAAAAACTTCAAGAGAATATTTTCAATGTTTTGTGCCTTCGATGGCTTCCAAATCAGCTTGCTGTTCCTGATCTCTTTCATCTTGATGGTCTTCACTGCATCCGCGAGAAATGCTGAGTCTTTGCCAAAAGCAATCACTGCCCCAGCAATCGAACCAATGCTTGTTCCAGAGATATAATCAATCTTGACCCCAAGCTCTTCAAAAGCCTTGAGGACACCAATGTAAGCAATGCCTCTCGCTCCACCGCCACCAAAAGCCACGCCAAGCTTGACTTTTTTGTGCTTCACAAGCATCTCATACTTTTTTCTCTTAAACCAACTCCAGCCCAAATCAAACCTCTCCTTTTCGTTTGTATAAATATTTTATAACAAACTTGCCACCCTTGGCAAACTATCTGACAACATTTTTGCACAAACAAAAAGACAGCGGAATCAACCGCTGCCTTAAATTTAATTTTAATTTTCTAATTATTCTTGATCGCCATCGTCTGCTGGAGTCTCATCATCAGATGCAGGAACTTCGTCCGCTGGAACTTCTTCAACCTTAGTTTCAACAGTTGTGATTGGATCTCTGCCCTCTGCTTGAGCGATGAGGATTTCAAGCTCAGCCCATTCCTCTTTGTATCTCTTTTGTTCGCTCAAAAGATAATCACGAAGTTTGATGTTGTTTGCATGCTTTTCAGCATTCGCACTCAAATATTTTTCAGCATCCTCAATGCTTGCTTTGAGCTCAGAAATGTGAGCAACAAGCTCTTCTTGACGTGTTTTCTTTTCCTCATCAACATTCTTGATGTCTGTTACGTTGTACATCAAAAGGTTGAGGTTTGCAAGTTCGCCAGCTTTTCTGTCAAGAAGTTTTTGGTTTCTTGCAAGTCTTCTTTCGGTTCTTTCATATTTTGTGATTGCTTTCAAGGTTTTGTCGAGATCTTTTTCAAGTTTCTCTTCACTCTCCTTGATTTTATCCAAACGCACGCGATAATCGAACTCAGGACCTTCTTTCACAATCTTTTTGATCACAATTGTTGTCTTTGGTTCTTCTGGTTCTTTTTCCTCGACAGGCTCTGACGCTTCTTCAGCTGCAACATTTTCTTGAGCTTCTTCAACGACTTCTTCTGTTGCTGTTTCATTCTCAGCTTGAACTTCTTCAGTGTTCTCAGCGTTTTCTTCAAGCTTTGCAAGCATCTCATCAATGTCAACTTCTGTTTCTGTCGCGCCTTCTTCGACTTGCTCTTCAGCTGCAACTACTTCAGGTTCAGCAGGATCATTTTCAACTTCCACTTCTTCCTGAGCGTCTTCTTTCTTTTCAGCATTTTCTTCAAGCTTTGCAAGCATTTCATCAATGTCGATTTCAACAACCTCAGCATCTTCAACCACTTCTGGCTCAACCTCTGGCTCTTGAACACTTTCATTTGATTTTTCTTGCTTGTTCACTTCCAAAAGGAAAGCAATGAAAAATCCAATTGCAACTGCAACGCCTGCTCCAATCAAAATTAGTGCAATAATTTGTAATGTTGTCATATCAATTTACCTCACTATAAAATATTTTTTTGTTTTAACAAGATTTGGTGGAGGCGGCGGGAATCGAACCCGCGTCCAAAAAACCTCAAATAGTATCTTCCTGTCGTGCCACAGTCAACTGTTTGCGTCTCGGAATGATTAAATGACAATTGACGAACCATAACCATCCATCTCCCACATTTGTCAATCTTATGGGCAGGGAGCTCTCAAAAGATGAACCACTTGAGTTTGACACCAAAGCAATGAAAAGTGGTCATTCATTTGCTGTGGTGAGCTGACAAATTACGCAGCTAATGCAACTTTTTCGTTTGCGTTTATTTTTTGTGGATTTGTTTTGTGCCTTCCCCCACAAACGGCAAGCACGCTAATACTACCAAAGCGGATTCTGTCGAAACCTTTACGCCCCCATGTGTTTTCTTGGGGACTTTTTCGTAAAAGTTTTTTACTTTCGAAAGACATCCTTGAGTTCTCTCTCGGTTTCTCTTTCGTTGTCCTTTTTCATCTTGTCGCGTTTTTTGTCAAACAACTGCTTTCCTTTCGCAACCCCCACTTCAATTTTGAGTAACTGCTTGTTAAAATATGCTTTCGTTGGAACAAGTGTGAATCCTTTCTCTTTCACTTTTCTCTCAAGCTTTGCAATTTCGCTTGAATGGAGCAAAAGTTTTCTTGTTCTCGTTGGATCAAGAGTGAAGGTGTTTGTTTTGTCATAAGTCGAAATGTTTGCATTGATGAGGTAAACCTCGCCATTTTTGATTGCAACATAGCTATCTTTGAGATTTACTTTTGCATTTCTTGCCGACTTGACTTCACTTCCTGCAAGCACAATTCCACATTCAATTGTCTCTTCAATAAAGTAGTCATGATATGCTTTTCGGTTTTCAGCTATTATTTTCATTTTCGCTCCTTGATTATAACACAATAATCATGCATTTTCAATATGCTTTTGTGATTTTTTTATAAAATTTTGCACTATTTTCAGCCTATTTTACAGTATTTTTGCCACTTTTTGCAGAATTTTGAGCATTTTCCGCCAAAACAAAGTCAATATGTCTGGTAATTACGTCAACTTTTGCAAGTTTAACTCTTATTGCGTCTCCAATCCTGAAAATTTGCCTTCGTCCAGCCAGCAAGAATTTTGACTCGTCATAAGTGTAAATGTCCTTTGGCAAATATTCTTTATAGATAAACCCTTCGACAGTGTTTTCAAGTTCAACAAAAAGCCCCGCTTCATTCACACCAGACACAATCCCATCATATTCTTCACCAATCTTGTCTGCCATAAATTCAGCCTTCTTTTGGTCGTCAACCGTGCGTTCTGCTTCATCAGCATTCCTTTCTGTCACACTCGATTGCAAACTTGCCTCATCAGCTTTTGAAGCCAAAATATTAATTGAAGAATTTCCAAGCTTGCCCTCAAGAATATATGAAATCATTCTGTGAATGAACAAATCCGGATATCTCCTTATTGGCGATGTAAAATGACAATAATCTTTGAGTGCAAGACCAAAATGCCCCAAATTTTCAGGTGCATACTTTGCTTTTTGCATACTTCTGAGCATAATCTTTGAAACCGCAGTGAAATATGGTTGATTTTTTGCAGATTTCAAAATTCTTTGAAACTCTTTTGGTGTTGCCCCGTTCGAATCATGCAAAACAAGTCCAAGACCACTTGCAAAACTCTTGAAACTCCTGATTCTCTCCATTGTTGGCTCTTCATGCACACGATACACAAATGGAACGTCCATCTTTGAAAAATGACTTGCGACAACTTCATTGGTCACAACCATGAACTGTTCAATCAGCCTGTCAGCAAGCCCTCTTGGCTTCTTTACAATTTCAACAACCTTTCCTTCACTGTCAACCACGATTTTAGGCTCTGGGAGGTCAAAATCAAGCTCTCCAGCTTTGTCTCTGCGAATTAACAAAAGCTTTGCAAGTTCAACAGCTGAAGACAGCATTTTCCACTCCAAAGGAAACTTTTGAATTTCATTTTGATCACCATCAATCATTTTTTGCACAGAAGTGTAAGTCATCCTTCTTGAAGATCTGATAACACCTTTTTGAATGCTGTGGTTTTTGATGTTTCCCATGCTGTCAAAATCCATTTCAACAGACAAAGTGAGCCTGTCCTCGTTTGGATTAAGCGAGCAAATTCCATTTGAAAGGGCAACTGGAAGCATTGGCAGAACATAATCAGGGAAATACACACTTGTTCCCCTTCTGAACGCTTCTTTGTCAATGACGGAGTTTTCACGAACATAATGAGACACATCCGCGATGTGGACATAAAGTTTGAATCCTTCGCCCCTTTTTTCAACAGTGATCGCATCGTCAAAATCTCTTGCGTCTTCACCATCAATGGTCACGACTGTCATGTTTCGATAATCTTTTCTGTTTTTGAGATCTTCTTCACTTACTGGAACATTGAGTTCTTTCGCTGCTTTTTCAACAATTTCAGGAAACTCTTCAATGAGCCCAAAACTCCTGATGATTGAAAGCGTTGAGACCTTATATGACCCTGCTTTCCCGAGCACTTCAATCACACGACCTTGTGCCATTTTGATTCTGCTTGGATATTCCGTGATTTCAACAACAACTTTGAATTCATGTTGAGCGCCAAGCGTATCTGACGCCTGAATGAAAATGCTGTCAGCAAACCGCGTGTCGTCAGGGATGACAAGATTGCTGCCATTTTCATTCACAAAAAGGCCAACAACTTTTGTTGCACCACGCTCCAAAATCTTGATCACTTCGGCCTCTTCAGCGCGGAATGAATTGCGATTACTGTTTGTTTTTGCCTTTATTTTGTTCTTGCTTGTTCGCCTGTTGACTTTCACCAAAACCGTGTCACCTTGACAAGCACCATTCAAGTTTCGCTCAGGAACAAAAACATCTGCCCCACCAGAAACTGGACGCGCGAATGCATTGTCTCCTCTTGTCATCATGATCACAGCTTTCATTGCTCCTGAATAATCTGGAAGACAAAATTTCCCGCGCTTAGTAAAAACAAGCTTGTCCTGCCTCACAAGCTCACGCATGGCAGCTTCCACTGCTCGTTTGTCAAAGCCAGCCTTGAACCCCAGCAACTTGTAAACATCGTCAATTGCAAAAAGCTTGAGCTTGCTCTCTTGAATCTTTTTGAGCAAAACTTCCGTAAAATTCATACCGTCCTCCACAAAATTTGATTAAATATGGAAATTCTTTCCAAGTTCTTTCCACAAAATGTTTCTTTTGATCACTTGCAAAAGCAAGAACCAGCCAACAGCAACACACATGAACACCAAACTTGGCCAAACTGCAATGTTGTCAAATGCCAAAATCACAATCAAAAAATAAATAATGCTGTAAATCATGAGAATCCACACACTTTTGAGCATGTCAACCTCACTTCTTCTTGACGCCAAACAAATAATTGCAGAAGCGATAACAATCGCCGACAACAAAAATGGAACAGTATACCCCATCGCCCAACCAAATGTCGTTCCAAGTGTGTAATAATCATATGCATCAATAAAAATCAAAAACAGCGACACAATGATTGCTGCACCAGTGATTTGTTTTGTGTAATTCTGTTTTTTGCTGAACGGAACAACAAACACCCTCATGATCACAAAAAGCCCCGTAAGAACATAAGGAAAGAAATATGGTTTTGTCTTCCACACAAGATTCACAATCACACAAATGACCGCAGCAAGCCAAAACATAATTCTCAAGATGTTGACCCACTTCGCCCTGTGGATTTCTTTCATGCTGTAAACTGGAAAACTGTACTCATTCTCTTTCACTTTTTGATTCTTTTTGTCGTCCAAAAGATATTTTCCACAAAGTGGACAGTTTGCATGATCGGATGAAACATCAACATTGCAGTTGTTACATTTTCTAAATTCCGCCATAAATGTCCCTCCTGTTGCTGTTGATCTTAATGTCCGCCCCAAGCTTCGCAAGCAATGTGAAATAATCTCTTTCTGTTTCACACTCTTCAATGTTCGATGAAAAAGTTATTGTGAGCTTGTCTTTGAAAGAAACAATACCCATGCTTTTTGTGTTATAGCCACTTCTCCCCAAATTTGCTTCATACCTGTCAATCAAATTTTCAAACTCTTTTGGCACTTTCACTGCCCCAAGATTTGAAAATGCAAGTGTTTGATAATTTTCCCCTGCAACATTAAACGCATTTTTCATTATAATTTGCTTCAAAAACAATGGAACAATCTTGATGAAAAAGTTTTTTTGCAGTTTTACATTCGCATTAATGTTCCCAAGCAAAAAATCTTTGTCAATTTTCGCAAAATTGCTTTTGAAAATCTCAATACAGTCTTTCAAAGTTAAGTTTTCTCCATCAACATCAACGTTGATGTAACTTGAAAAATTCCTGAGTGTCTTTGATCCAAGTCTTGTTCTGCAATCAATTGGAACTGAAATGCTCACTGGCTTTTTGCTTTGAGGATTTTTCTTCAAATATGCCACATAACCAATACATGCACAAAGCAAAACTGTCAGTGAACAGTTGTTGTCTTTTGCAATACTTTTGAGCTGAGAAACAGACATTTCTGCAACAATTGAGTTGACTGCAC
>JAFTJJ010000139.1 GCA_017456465.1 Clostridia bacterium
GCTAGTTGCCTGTCCCACCCCACAGTGTCTCTGCCCAGGCCTGCCAGGGAGCACCGCCCTGCAACTGGGCTCCGCCATGCTGTCCAATGAAGCATGCTCACAGCAAGTGCTCCCAAGTGGGCTTGTGAAGATGGTCACTCCAAATGCATTGGAAAGTGCTTCCCAGCTCACCATGTCCAATTATCAAACACAGAATCATGCCGTCTCCAATATTTTCCTCCTGACCAAGCCTTTCCCTTCTAAAACCAGCATAACCATGAAATTCAGTGTGACACTTTGGCTCATGTTAAAATTGCTGGGCATTTCCCTTTCTGCCATGGTGGCCCATGTGTCTTGTGGGTCCCAGTTTCCCAGAACAGCAAGCCCATGGAACACCAAGGGATCATTGCCATGCAGTTTGAGCCTCCAGTGTTCCTGCATACCTCCTGCATCAACATGCCCCTTTCCCATCATGATCAGCCATGCCCCTTTGCAGATAATGAACACAGAAGACAAGGCTGCTTTGCACAAACCATGTGAGGCTCTGTTGGATATTGCTGAAAGTGAGAGTGGCATTGATGCCAAGACACTGTGAAAAGCATCAAGCAGTCACATGGAACTTGGATCCTCTCTGAAAGATGATGAAAGAAGGGCTTTGAAAACAGTCTCATGCTGAGCAATCATCACCTGCAACTTCAGCCCAAGTCTCACCATTCTTCTCTGTTCTGGAGCACAAACATGATTGGTTGTTCCAAAATGAAGCACCAAGGACCAAGTGGGAGATGGAGGACACACACACTTGCCTTTCCCATTGGGCCATTGGAAAATGCTTCCAGCCCACCACCAGGCCCCATTTCCTTGGACATGTTCCTTGCCTGGGCTCAGAGGGGCAAGTGCAAGCCATACTGATGATACACCCCACAAAACCTCAAAATACCACCCCGAGATTTTTTTTGGCTTGCAACTGCAGTTTGATGGCTGTATGAGCCTCAAGGATGCATGCACATTGGCAACCCTTGAAATCACAAACAATGGTGTTTCAAATGCTTCCTGAGCAAAATCTGATTTTTTGTTGCTTCAAACCCAAACAGGGCAGAGTGCAAAAAACTTTCCCTTCCTTCACCCAAATTTTGACGGCAACCAATTCGCCCCACAAAGAGCTGTTAAATTACCACACAATTTGCATCATTTTTTCCCTGACACATTTTTGCGTGAAAACGGAAATATGACGTGGCCCATTTTTCCACGCAAATTTCTTTTTCTGCCTTCAAATCTTTGGAACACATTCCAGACAGGCGCCATGGCTTCGGGCCAGAGAATGAACATGGTGGCATTGCACGGGCAGCGAACTGGATGCGCCGCCGGAGGTGCGCGAGGTGATTGAGGCGCGGAACGGGGAGCACATTGTGTGCATGTGCCCGCTGAGCGCCGCGAAGAGCATGGGCGACGAGCGCATCGTCGTGCTCGCGTGGGCGTGCGCGCTGTACGTCTTCGAGCACGGCAAGAAGCTCAAGCTCGTCCTCGACAAGTCCCTCCTCGAGGTCCAGGTCCTCAAGAGCCCCGGCGCGCAGGACTTTGCCGTCGAGTTCGCCGCCGACAAGCCCCTCGCCGGCATCTGCCCGCTCCCCGACGTCATTCTCGCCGAGATCGTCCTCGAGTTCCAGCGCTGCTTCCACGCTGTCTCCCCCCTCCCCTTCTCCGTCTCCATCCCGCCCGACCGCGCCTCGGTCTTCGGCGGCATCGCGGCCGCCTGCCTCGCCTGCGCCCGCTA
>JAFTJJ010000140.1 GCA_017456465.1 Clostridia bacterium
TGCTGTAAGTGGTCAAAAGAAGATGGCAAGTATGTCATATCTTTCATATTTAACGGGGTCAATGACATCAACAGAACGAAGAACTGCTCAAGGCAGGGTGGCTGAACTTAACAAATTAATTGAAGAACAACAACGAGCCATTGAAGTGCAACAACAGGCTGTTGCAAGGCGAGAAATGCTTGTTAATGATGATATTGCGGCTTATGCTGAGGTTCAATCTAAGTTTGCAGGTCAAAAACTCAACCTTTCTGGAAAAAATGTTGATAAAATGCAACTTTTTGCTGATGTATTTGCTCTTGAAAGGATTCAAAGGGAATTTGATCTCACAAATGCAGAGAAGAGAAAAGGTGTTGATCGTTCAGCTGTAATGCAAAGAGCAAAAGAATTGGGACTTAATGACGGTGAAGCTTTGAAAAAGTTGATCGAAACTGGTGGAATCTCTGAGTCTCGAACAGAACAGGCGATAAAGAAAGCTGGGGCAAGTGATGATTACGAAGAATTCAAGCTTGCTCGAGAGAATGCTATCATTGGAATGGATTATCTTGCGCAAGAGCAAGCAAGACTTGCTGCAATGCGAGCTGAAACAGTTTCAATGCAAACTCAAAAATCAGCAATTGAATTGTCACTTGCGGCTGATGACGCTGCTAAAGAGGATTATATGAATGCGCGTGCTAGAGCTCAAGGTGGTGCTGGGGCAGCAGGTGAACAAGGCACAACGGGAACCGAAGGTGCGCAAGGATCAACGGGTGAAACTGGAGCTCAAGGTGAAGACGGTGAAACCATTACTGAGAAGTATGGAGACATTAGGGCTGAGCTTTATGAAAAGGCTGCAAAAGGTGAGCGCATGACAAAGACAGAGAGAGAGTTATATCAAAGATTCCTCGATGTTGATCATGTTCAACAAATGCATGAAAAAGGCAAGTTTGAAAAAGCACCAAAAGGAATGGAACTTGCCGCAATTGAAGAGTTTAACCGTAAGCGTGTTGAGTCTGGTGGTGAACTTATTTTGGATGCAAGAGATGAAACTGTAAGGCGGCTTGCAAGAGAGGCTTGGAATGAAAAGCATGCAGATCAAAAAGTTCTTCGAGAAGGAGATGAGGGATTTGAAGCGGCTGCAATTGAGGCTTATCTTAAAGGTCATCCAGAGCTTTCAAGAGCTGACTTGACAGCTGAACAGGCTCAAGAAGCAATCGAAGCATATAAGAAAGGCAACCAGACAATGGAAGATTCAGCTGTGGCTGCATTTATTCAAGCCAAGACAGAGGAGCAAGCGATTGCTGCATGGAATGCGGATGAGCGACACGCTGGTAAGAAAATTCATGGCAATTTGAGTGATTCAGAAAAGAACGCGAGAATTCAAGCGGCTGTTGCAGAATATGGTAAAGTTCAAAAGGCAATGCAATCGGAGGCTGGAGATGAACTTGCTGAATCAATAAGAAATGAAAACATTGAAGTTCTTGCCGCTCAGGTTATGGCTGAGAGAGTTCCTGACACTAGAAACAAACGGGAAAAATCAATGGAAGAACACACAGTGAAGATTGATGGATTGAAGCAGGGACTTGAGCTTCTTCAATCAGAACTGGAAGCATTGAGATCAGCAAAACATGATGATGAAACAACAAAGAGAATTGCAGATGGACTTTCATTTGCTGATGTTGAAAAATTCAGAGATGCATATGAGGATCAACATGGTAAAGGCTCATTTGCAAAACTTTCACCGTCTCAAAAGAATGCTGTTCTTCGTGCATCAAAAGAGGCTGATTTGACAGGCAAGATTAGGGATGCTGAACAAAATATCAGGTTTGAACAAGCCATTGTTGATTATGGCAGGTTTGACACAAGGGCTGTTGAAGCTGTTAGAAAGGCTCTTGGCAATGTTGATCTAATGAGGCAAGAATTGGCAGAGACTGCTGATTCGGCAAGTTGGGATGATGCAAAGGTTGGAGAACATGTTGGTCGCATGACTCAGCGTGAAAAAGCTGGATATGAAAAACTCATCATGGCGCAAATTGGTAGTGGCAAATGGGCTAAACTTTCTCCAGAAGAAAAGAACAGGCTAATGATTGAACAAGAAAGAGTGATCAAGCAAAAGCAAATTGATGCAATTGAGAATGGAATCAAATCTGGTGGCGTGACAAGAGTTGGCGGAAAGAAGGTTAAGTTTACTGATGCGACAACTGCAAACATGATTGGAATTCAAACAGCGCTTGTGACAGCTCAAAAGAGACAAGAGGCATCAAAGAGAAAGGCTGGAATCAAAGAAAATCTTCAAAGAATCAAACGAGGAAGAAAAGTTGCAGAAACAACCGAATCAGCTGAAGCTTCAACTGCTGCAACAAGAGAAAAGATCAAGCAATATCGTGAAATTGCAGCAACCGGAACAGACAAGGAAAGAAAGAGAGCTGAGCGTGAGGCCATAAAAGCATTTGAGGAATTGCGCAAGAAGCAAGATGAGAGATCAAGAGCTCTTATTGCAAGTGCTCAAGCAAAACTTGAGCGTGCAAAGAAGGCTGGAGATGCTGAGGCTCAAAAAGCTGCAGAGGGAATTATTGCAAGGCAAACAGCACTCATTGAAAAACGAGCACAGGCAAGCAAATCTCAGTCTTATTTGACATCTGTGAAGACACACAAGCCAAAGAGTACTTCAGTGAAAGAAGAAACCAAGAAGCGAGCAAAAGCTACAGGTGAAAGATCAAGAACAAGTGCAGCAAGTGCGGCTGAAAAAGGCATGGGGGCTCGACATGGTTCAATTGAACAGGCGTTTAAGGGCGAAGTTGAGGGGCTCATCAAGAAACACTTGACATCTGATGAAATCAAGAAGGCACTTGGCTCAAGCAAGAAGACTGTGAGACTTTCTGCTCAAGAAGTTCGTGAGCTTGCAGAAGTTGTTAAAGGAAAACTTGAAGAAAAGATTACTGGAATTTCAGGTGGAAGATCAACGCGGTCACTTGAAGCATCAGAAAAAGAACTGCTCAAAAAGCTTAGAGCTGAGCTCAAGAAGATTCAAGCAGCTGAAAAGCGCAGAGCTGACATGATGGCTAAGTTTGGAATCAAGAAGAAGACAACTGGTCAAACAACTGGAAGCAGTGGCTCAGGTGGTTCAGGTGATGGTGGCGGAAGCAAGCCTGGATTCAAGAAAAATGATGATGCTTGGAGAGGATAATTAGAAAACCTTAACAATCTTTAAAATTCCACTGTTAAAGCATGCAAAAAACCTTTCCCTCGGAAAAAATCGAGGGAAAGGGTATCAATCCCAACAATAAAATTCAAGCCGCGTGAGGCTTTGGGGTTGAACAAATGCAAAAAGATAACAAAAAACTTATGATTAATGACAGAAACACCAATGGTTGGTGAAAAAAACAATTAAGGAGAACAATTAATGGCAAGACTTATACCAAAAAGAACAAAAGTCAAAACCGAGTTTTTCAAGGGGCTCACGCTGGTTGATGGTGTGATCCTTTTGGTTGCACTGTTGATGTTGGCACTTGTGCTTCTTTCGGACTTTTCAACGCAAATCAGGCTTATTGTTGCGATTGTTGTGGTGATGCTTGTTGTCATCATGATGCTTAACGTTGCACCTGAAACGAGGACATACAATATGCTTGGAGATTTGTTCAAGTATATGTTCTCTGTCAAGAAGTACACAAAGCAAAAAAGGGCGACAAGAAAAAGTGTTAATGCATTGATGCCATATGTGGGAATTCTTGAGCAGGACTATGATGAGAAAAACAAGGTTGGTATTATTGACTACAAAGAATACTTTGGAGTGGTTTTTGAAATCAAATCAATCGAGTTTTATATGCTTTCAGTTGCTCGTCAAGATTCTTATATTGATGCAATTGACAATGCCCTTAAAGCTCTCTCATCTGAGCAAACTGCTGCAATTTTCAAATATTCTCGTCCAATGGTTTTGGATTCATACATTTACAGTGAAATTCAGAAGAAGGACGAAGTTCTTGAATCTGTTGTGAATGGGGCATCGAAGTATGAAGAAGCAAATCCTCGTGTTGAAATCATTGAATCAAGAATCAATTCGCTTGATGCAATGAATGTTGACAAAGAATTTCCAATTCTCAAAGACCACATTTACATGGCAGTTTATGGAAAGAGCATCAGGCAACTTCTTTCAACCGTTAATTTCATGATCAACACAATTGAGGGCAACACAAACAATGTGATGACTTGTGACGTTTTGGATCGCAAGCAAGTGGCCGTTTTCCTTAAAAACTCTTATCTACAAATGTTTGACGAAAGAGAAGTTGAAAATGTTGATCCGAAGCATTATCTTGATTGGGCAATGCCTCAAGAAATCAAGTTCAAGGCAACAAGGCATGTGATTGATGGAAAAAGTTACACAACATATGCGGTTGCGGATTATCCAGTTACAGTGCCAAATGCTTGGGGAAGAGCGTTTTTCTCAGTTCCTGGCACAAGAATTTCATGTAAATTCAAACCAGTATCCCAAATGGATGCAGAGCGCAGGCTTGACCGTGCGATCATGGAAATGGAGGTTCAAGCATCAAAGAGAGGAAGGGCTTCAACTGAGCTTGAAAAAATGACACACCTTGAAACACTTAGAGAGCTTATGGCTTCAGTTAAGCAGGGTGGTGAGGTTTTGTTTGACACAAGTATTTTCTGTACTGTTGAAGAAGAAAACAGAAAAATCATGAGAACTCAGTTGATGCGAACAGGATTTAAATATAATGATATGTTCGGAAAGCAGAGAGAGAGTTTCATTGATGCGAATGTTTCAAGGCGTATGTCACTCAAAAAATTTGAGCGTGGAATCAACTCATCAAGCTTGGCTGCGATGTTTCCATTTGTTTCTGATGCTGTTCAAGATGAAAAAGGATTCTATCTTGGAATGAACAACGAACCAGTATTTTTGGATTTTTTCAAGCGAGACAAAGAAAGAATCAACTCGAACATGGTTGTGCTTGGAAAATCTGGTTCAGGAAAGTCATTTGCGACAAAGAATATTCTGACGCACCTTGCGTCTGACAACACAAAGGTGTTTATTCTTGACCCTGAGCGTGAGTATGACATCTTGGCAAGAAACCTCAACGGAAAGGTGGTGGATGTTGGATCTGCAAGAGAGGGGCGAATCAATCCGCTTCAAATTATCACAACATTGGACGATGAAGACGCAGAAGGGCAAAATGTGTCACTTGCAACTCATCTTCAATTCCTTGAATCATTCTTTAAAATGATTTTGGACGGAATCACGAACGATGCATTGGAAGTTTTGAACGAGTGCATAAAGAATCTTTATGAAAAATTTGGTATCACAAGCAAAACAGAGGTGAATGAGCTTGAACCAAGTGATTTCCCAATTCTTCAAGACCTTTATGAATTCGTTGGTGAGGAATATGAAAAAGCAAAAGATGATTATCAAAAAAACAACTTGAAAATCATCAGAACATATCTCAACAAGTTTGCAGAAGGTGGACGAAACAGCATGCTTTGGAATGGATATTCAACAATCACTGCTGAAGAAAACTTTATTGTGTTCAACTTCCAAACCTTGCTTGCAAACAAAAACAACGATATTGCGAATGCGCAAATGCTTCTTGTCATGCGTTGGCTTGACAATGAAATTATCAAAAACAAGGACTATAATGCGAAATACAACACGATGAGAAAAGTTGTTGTTGCGATCGACGAGGCACACGTCTTCATTGATCCAAAGAAAGACGTGGCACTTGACTTCATGTTCCAGCTTGCAAAGCGTATCAGAAAGTATATGGGAATGCAGATTGTTATTACGCAGAACCTCAAGGACTTTGTTGGAACACCTGACATCGCAAGAAAGAGTACGGCGATCATTAATGCATCGCAATATTCTCTTATCTTCTCACTTGCTCCTCATGACATCAATGACCTTGTTGCTCTTTATGAAAAAGCAGGGCAAATCAATGAGAAAGAACAAGACACGATTGTGTCAAACCCAAGAGGAAAAGCTTTCCTCATGACGGGACCATATTCAAGAACAAATGTTGACATCATTGTTAACGATTCTGTTCGAAACATGTTTGAAAAAATTAAAGACAAGAAATAGTCCTTTTTGATTTTTTCAAAACAGCAAATATCATTCCAAGGAAGAAAAAATGAATTTGATGACAAAACTATGTTCAATATTCATGGGGCATGGGGCAAGCGGTGGCTTGTCTCTGGTTTCTGTTCTTGGAAGCACAGTGAACACTGATGAAGTTACGGTTGATGTGAATGTGATGACATTTGTTGTGGATGCAATCGCATCAATGATTTTTAAAGTTCTTTATGCAATTGTGTCATTTATTTTGATGATTTTGGATTTTATTCAAATCATGGTTTATAGATTGATGGGTGTGGGTGAAGTCATGGGAGGAGACTATGTTGTCTTTGACCAGAACAATCCGCTCATTAAATTTATGACGAATGATGTCGTTCTTGATGCATTTGCTGCTGTTTTGGTTGTTGCAGTTATTTTCATTATTGTGTTCACTATTTTTTCAATTATTATTTCAGAATATAAGGCTGCAACTGGCGATGGCGAAAATACAAAAAGCAGAATTTTGGGAAGGTCTTTGAGGTCATTTTTGATGCTTACATTATTCCCAGCAGTTTTGATTGGTGGAATTGTTTTGGTCAATGCATTGCTTGCTGGATTTAACAACGTTTTCAACTCTGACATTGGGCGAGTTCCAAGTCTTGGAAACACGGTTTTTATGTCAAGTGTTGAAACGTCGAACATGTACAGAAATTATGCTGCGAATGGAAACAGGATTCCAATTCTGTTTGATTTTGAAGATCCTTATGAAAATGGGCAAACGTCGGGTTATACCACGGATGAACTTCTCACTATTTATGAGAATTTCAAAGATTATGGAAAGTCAACTTATGAAGACTTTGCTTATGGTAATTTCCCGACATTCAAAGACACTCTCACATATGATCCAAGTTCAAAGAAAGTTTATAACAGTTCATCCTATGTTGGATATGAAAAATTCCTTTGCACGCCTGAGCAATATGCGGTGATGGGGGATTTTGTTAAATACGCCTTCTCAACTGGGCTTCAGTTTTCGATCAAAAGCATCAAGGATGATGATATTGAGTGGAAATATGTTGATTCTGCCATTTTTGATAAGGAATCAACAACGCTTTCAATTACATATAAAAATGCATACGGAACTGCGGGTGATGACGAGTTTTACACAATTGAGTATTGTCCAACATCGCTTGACGTGACCACTCCAATTTCAGATGCCTTTGATGCGATTTCAAACATTCTTGCGATTGGTGACTATGCTGACAATGAGTTTGATATTCTTGAAAGAGACGATGATTCAATTAATGTTGTGTTCTGGGAAAATGATAAGGCACTGATCAGGCTTTCTGACAATTACAAAACAAATCCGACATATATGGATCTTATTCTTTTGTTTGAGTTTTTTAGATTTGATTACAACAATACTCTTGATTGCACACTTTCTGAACTTGAAAAGGGAATAACTCTTCCGGTGCTTGAGTATGAGCGCAGAGAGTGGAGAGCTGATCTTTTGAAATATGTTACGACTGGCACTGACACCGTGGTTGAGATTAATGGAAGCTATTATAAGGTTGTTCCAACAAACACAAGTGGTAAAATTGAAATCAACAAAGTTGATGAAGATGGAAAGCCAATCAAAGATGAGTTTGGAAGCAATATTAAAGAAGTTATCGACACGAGTGGTATTTTGAGTTCTTACACAAATGCAAACGGTGCAAAAGAACTTGCAAACGCCAGGGATTCATACAATGATTATTATTATATGCTTGTTCCAATCGAGGTGAGTGTTTGCACACCAAGCATTTCAGACACGATTGATGAAACAGTTGGGGAAGGCAACTCAATCAAGGTTGAAGGAATTTTTGCAAGTGGAAGTGAAATTCAATACATCAACTATAGGCAAGGAATTACTTTTGAAGATGTGAGAGTTGAAAAACTCAACGGATCATATGAGCTCATTACTGAGCTTCCTGATGGCACTGGGGTTGTGTCTTATGCTTTTTATGCTGACCGAGTGACAGAGATCAACAAAAAGGTCAATTGGCCACAAAAGCTCATTGGAGACATGCAAACCATTTATTCAGACATTAACATGAATTTGCTCATTACGTCAGGTGACTGGCTCACTGCGCTCTCAGAAATTGTTGGAAGCACTGCGTCGAGTGGGGATTATGGTCAAACATTTGATACGTCACTTATTCATCCTCTTGGACTTATGATTTCTGAGCTTTTCCTGAATGAAATCCATGAGGATAATGAAAACAAATATGGTGAATATGAATTTGCATCTTCGCTTTCAGAACAGGAAATACGATCACTGTTGCTTGCGATTGCGGGTGAGGAAAACTATTATCAACTCTCATCGCAAATTGAATATTTTGTTGAAATTTTCAATGCTTTCATGGAACCAGTTCTTGAAGACATTGCTTTCCGAGAAAATTTTGAGCTTGCGGATGGAAAGGGATACAGTGAACAGCTTTATACTTACAAAGCATATCTTTGTTCTGTTCTTTTGTCATCAGCATGTGCAGAATATCTTTTTGATGCAACAATTGCAATTGTTGGTGCGAGTGACTTTTCTTATGATCTTTTGAAGTATGGTGACATTGTCAAAGTTGCATATGAAGAAGTGATTGAAGACATCAATCATGGAAGAACTCCAAGTGAAAATCCAAGCACTGATACTGGAAGGACTGTTTCAAGCATTACAAACCCAATTTTTGTGCATGTTGTGATTTCAAAAGATGAGTATGCTGCAGCTTCTGGACTGGGTGGAAACGGAGATTTTGACAACATTATTTCACTTGATGACAAAGAAATGACTTATGCCCAATTCAAGAGCAAATATGCAGGAATTGGGAAATTATTCGATCAAGAATCAGGTTATGATGCTGTTTTGGAAGCAATAAAGGAACATTTTAGTTTCGATGAAGTCAAAAACTACAAGCTTTTGGAAGAAGTTATTGCAAAGTTGATGGATTGTGTTGTGATTGTTCCTTCTATTGGTTCGATGAGCGAGGTTGAAAATATTGTTTCGAGTGTTTATAAGTCAAGCACGGAACTTAAAACTTATTGTTCATATCACAGAGAAGAAGATACATGTTATTATATTGGATCTGATGCATCTGGTAAGGTTGGTTATCTCACTGACATTTATAACAAAATTATCGAAGAAATGGAAGATCTTGGATTCAACACAAGCAATCCGAACTATGAATATGCCGTGACGCTGAAAAATTACATTGCGGGAAAAATTGCAAGGTGGGATTTTGTTCAAAATGTTGATCTTGATGGGGTGAACAATCTTGTTGGGACACTCTCTGATTTGAATGATTCAGCATCTCAGATGCAACAATCAATGGGGTTTGCGGTTCTTTCAAGCAAGTTCCTTGATGATATTGAATTTTTGCAAATGTGTTTGAA
>JAFTJJ010000141.1 GCA_017456465.1 Clostridia bacterium
AGAATTGAAATTTGCTTTGAAGGAAATGTTCCGGAAGCATTTGTGGATTACATTTGCAAAGAAACACTTGGTAAAGTTTGTAAGTTTAATCCAAGTGATGCAAGCATTTCAGTTGAGACAGAAGGTGTGAAAATTCACATTAAAAAGTAGTACGTAAAACAAATTTAAATTGAAAAAACCACTTGACAAGAACTTTTATATATAATATAATTTGTAGCGTACGAAATTGACTATGCTAAAATATAAGGAGAGAAGATAATGCAACAGAATATTCATCCAGATTATCATGAAGTTACAGTTACATGTGCTTGTGGTGAAACTTTCACAACAGGAACAACAAAGAAAGGCGACACAATGAAAATTGATATTTGCAACAAGTGTCACCCATTCTTTACTGGCGCTCAAAAAATTGTTGACGCTGGTGGAAGAGTTGAAAGATTCAACAAGCGTTATAATAATAAGTAGCGAATGCTCATGGTGTAAGTGTTAATTATTTTTTAATGCTTACACTTTTTAATGTGTAGAAAAATTTATGAAGTAATCCATGTTTTGGATGATTTGATGAATTTGGCTACACATTTTTTATTGGGAGAAACAATGACAAGTCATGAATTGGTGAAAAAAGTAAAAAGTGAACTTGAAAGCGTTGGCATCAATGATTATATGGAAGCTGAGTGGGTTGTGGCTTTGGCGTTGAATAAAAAACCAAGTGAATTGATTTTTGATAATGAAATTAGTTCGATTGATGAAAGTAAAGTCATGGCTGTAACAAATGAGAGGAAAAAAGGCAGACCACTTGCGTACATCATTGGCAACACTGAATTTTTTGGAAGAGTGTTTGAAACCAAAGAAGGTGTTTTGATTCCAAGGCCAGAAACTGAGCTGTTGGTTGAAGAAGTGTTAAAAATCGCAAAAAACATGGGGGCTGAGAAAATTTTGGACATTGGAACTGGGTCTGGTGCGATTGCAATTTCGCTTGCTTTCGAAACAAACGCAAAACTTGTTGCCGTTGATATTTCAGACGGTGCTATTGAGATAGCGAATAAAAACGCAAAAACACTTGGCGCTGATGTCGAAATAATTAAATCTGATTTGTTTGAAAAAATAGACGAAAAATATGATATTATTGTATCTAATCCACCATATATAAAAACAGCAGTGCTAAGCACGCTTGACAGAGAAGTGCGAGATCACGAACCAATACTTGCGCTTGATGGCGGTGAGGATGGGTTGGATTTTTACAGAAAAATTATTGAGAATGCACCAAAGTATTTGAAAGATGACGGATATGTCGCTTTTGAAATTGGTTTTGACCAAGCTGAAGACTTGAAAAGATTGTTGAAAAAAGATTTTGAAAATATTAATGTAATCAAAGATTACAATAAGCATGATCGCATTGTGATTGCGAAATTGAGGTGGCGAAAATGATTGAAAAACTTAAAGATTTGAAAGAAAAATTTGAAAGATTAACTGAAGAGATTGCAGACCCTGCAGTCATTGCTGACATGCCAAGATGGCAAAAGCTCGTGAAAGAACATTCTGATCTTGCGCCAATTATTGAAAAATATAATGAGCTTATTAAGTGCCAAAATGACATGCATGATGCTCAGGATTTGATGCAAATTGAATCAGACAAAGACATGATTGAAATGCTTGAGGAAGAATATCAAAATGCAAAAGCTGGAATTTCAAGGTGTGAAGAAGAACTTAAGCTTTTGCTTCTTCCAAAAGATGAAAATGATGAAAAGAATGTTATTATTGAAATTAGAGCTGGTGCTGGTGGAGATGAGGCTGGACTTTTTGGTGCAGAGCTTAAAAGACTTTATGAATTATTTGCAAGCAAACACAGATTCCAAGTTGAAGAGCTTGATGGGAACTATAGTGAAGGTGGCGGAGTAAAGGAAGTTTCTTTCATGGTTAAAGGAAAAGGAGCGTACGCAAAATTCAAGTTTGAAAGTGGTGTGCACAGAGTACAACGCGTTCCTGAAACCGAAAGCCAAGGAAGAGTTCACACATCAACAGCAACAGTTGCAGTGCTTCCAGAAGCCACAAATGTCGAAATTGAAATTAATGAAAAAGATCTTGAAATTGACACATACAGAAGTGGTGGAGCTGGAGGACAGCACGTAAACAAAACCGAATCTGCAATTCGAATTACTCACAAGCCAACAGGAATTGTGGTTGCTTGTCAAGACGAAAGATCTCAAATCAAGAACAGGGAAAAAGCAATGAACTGGCTCAAAGCAAAACTTTATGACTTTTATCAAAGTCAAGCAGACAAAGAGTATGCAGACAAGAGAAAGAATCAAGTTGGAACTGGTGACAGGTCTGAGAAAATCAGAACATACAATTTTCCTCAAAACAGAGTTACTGATCACAGAATCAACATGACGCTTTATTCTCTTGAAAACTTCATGAATGGCGACATTGATGAAATGATTGAGGCGCTTCAAGTTGCTGAACAACAAAGATTGCTTGCGGCTTCTGAAGAATGATGGATTTATTGCCTTTTGGGAATTTAAAAAAGTATTTGTAATAAAATATTATAATTGATACATTTTTTACAAAAACATTTTTAAAACCAAAGGGTTTTTGTTTTTTTATGGTTATTTTTGTGATTTAAATTGTAATAAAATATCTATGCAAATAAAGTTTGTTTTTTGAGGAAATGTGATATAATTAAATTATGAACAGACAAGAACTTAGAGAAAAAGTGCGCTTGCTTCCAAGATCAAGTGGAGTGTATATCATGAAAGATGAATCCGGCGAGATCATCTATGTTGGTAAGGCAAAAATTTTGAGAAACAGGGTGAAGAGTTATTTTGATGATTCACCAAAAACGCAAAAGACTTATGCATTGGTGTCAAACATTGTGGATTTTGAGTATATTCTCACAAATTCCGAGCTTGACGCTTTTTCTCTTGAAAGTAATCTCATTCACAAACACAAACCAAAGTACAATATTCTGCTTAAAGATGACAAGTCATTTCCTTATTTGATGATCAATATGAGAGAAAAATTTCCAAGAGTTCAAATTGCAAGAAGACCAAAGAGAAAGCCTGGTGTTCTTTTGTTTGGACCATATGTTACTGGAACTCGAATTTCAATGCTTTTGGATCTTATTAAATCTGCATTTCCTGTGAGGGTATGCAATATTAATTTTGACAAAAAAACAGAAGCAATGAAGCCTTGTTTACATGGTCAGCTGGGGAATTGTTCTGCACCATGTATGAGAGGAGTTGGTGAGCAAGAATATGATGGTGTTATTGCTGATGTTATTGAGTTTTTGAACGGTAAAACCGGCAAGATGAAGCAATTGTTGAAAGCCAAAATGGACTCTTTTGCCTCAGAACTCAAATTTGAAGAAGCACTGGACTGCAGACAAAAGCTTGAAATGGTTGAAAAAATGAGCAGTGACCTTATTACGAGTTTTGATACGACCACAAATCTTGATGTTTTTGGAATTTTTATGGGTGAACATGATGAGCGTGCGTGCATTAATGTGGCAATTATAAGAAATGGGAAAAATGTTGGGCATCAAAACTTTATGTATAATATTTCAGATGGTGAAAGAGAATCCGAAATACTTTTGGATTTTATTGCACAATATTATGCTGAAATTACACCACCATCAGAAATTTTGGTTCCAAATATAGAAATTGAAGAGTTACTTTCAGGATTTTTATCAGAAAAGTTTGAAAAGAAAGTTAATGTTCATACACCAAAAATTGGAACAAAAAAGCAACTTGTGGACAGTGTGATTTTGAATGCAAAAGAATATGCAACAAACAACTCAGATCGTTTGGAGAGGAGAGAAAAACTTACGACTGGAGCTCTTCGTGAACTTGAAGAATTGCTTGGAATTAAAAAAATTAACAGAATTGAGGGGTTTGATATTTCAAACATTTCAGGTTCGAACAATGTTGCTTCGATGGTTGTGTTTGAAAATGGTGAAGCAGCGAAAAAAGAGTATCGAAAGTTTAAAATCCAATCTGTTGATGGGCCAAATGATTTTGCGTGCATGAAGGAAACTCTTACCCGTCGTGCAAAAAAGATTTTGGAGGGTGATCCCAAATTTCCACGACCAGACCTAATTTTGATTGATGGAGGGCTTGGGCAACTTCACAGTGCAAAAGAAGCCATGAATGAAGTTGGCGTGGTGATTCCAATGATTTCACTTGCTGAAAAAAATGAAGAAATTTACACTATTGAAAGCAGTCAGCCAATCAGGTTACCCAAAACAAACTATGCGTTGAGGCTTCTTATTCGAGTTCGTGACGAGGCACACAGGTTTGCAGTTTCCTATTATAACAACTTGCATGGGAAATCACTTAAAAGTTCTTTGCTTGAAATTGATGGGCTTGGAGAGAGCAGAATTAAGAAGCTTTATGAGCATTTCAAAACAATTGAAAACATTACAAATGCAACGCCTGATGAAATTGCAAATGTTGATGGGATTGGACCAAAGACTGCTGTCGCCATTTATTCTCAAATTCATTCATAAGTTAAAGTTTAAATTGCATATGATTGAAGCATGAAGCATAGAGCAAACAAAAGCATCAAAAAAGTAATTTTTAAAACTATGGGGCTATTTTTAATAGCCCTTATTTTTGTGGGGGCGTTTTGTCTTCCGTTTTTTTCAAACAAGGAAAATATGATTTTTCAAAAGTTTTTTGGGGTTAAGGCACACGAGTGCATTTTGGAACTTTGGAACATTGACACTTTTGAAGGAGGTATGGCATCAAAATCAAGTTTTCTCGAAAAAGTGTCAATTTCTTTTGAAAAAAAGAACAAAGGGTGTTATGTCCTTGTTCGAAATATGGACAAAATGGAACTTAAATCTCGTCTTGCAGGAGGAGAAATTCCAGACATGTTTAGTTTTTCGGGGACGGTTGTGAGTGAACTTAAGGGGCATTTGACCGAACTTGGTGAAAATTCTGATGTTAGAGGGATTCTTGCCAATTCGGCATTGACTGCAGAAAGTGAGAGGTTGGGCATGCCTTGGTGTATGAGTGGTTATGCAATCATTACGAGCGAATCTCGACTTTTGGCTTCAAATGAAGAATCAAAGAATGTTTTTTCTGGAGTTTTCAGTTTTGGATATGAAAAGAAATTAAAAAAATCCACAAAAAACATATATTCAGTAGCATTTGGCACAAAAACTGGGCACAATCCTCTTGCGGCAATAGAAGAAGAAGCGTCTGTCAAGGGGGTGGTCTTTGAAAAAAATCATCTTTCAATTTTGCCAGACACTGCTGAACTGACACAGTATGGGGCGTATGAAAAGTGGGCGCTTGGGAATTCAGTGGCATTGATTGGGACGGCACGAGACTTGGTTCGCATGGAAGGGAGGCTTGCCTCTGGCAAAGAGACGGATGCGGAAATTTTTTGTTTGTCGTATTTCACAGATCTTGTGCAATATATTGGTGTTACAAAATCTATTGACAAGGAAAGGCAACGTCTTGCTGAGGCTTTTGCGAAATTTTTATGTTCAGAAGAAATGCAGTTAAAACTTAGCAGTATTGGTTTATTTTCTGTCTTAAGTCAGTGCCAAAATCTGTATGGTGACGGGCTGCTCATGAAAATGGAAAGTTCTCTTTCAAGTTTGTCAAGAGTGGATAATATTTTTGTATAATATATTATTTATCATAAATGTATATTTTTTAATTGAAATTTTTGATGATCTGAGGTAAAATAATGTTAAGTTTGGAAACTAGGGACATTCTGCAAAAAAGTTGCCAAGAAATTTTATTTGATATTCAAATGAAGTTTTTTACAACTCTTAAGATTGGTGGATGTGTCAGTGCTTTGGCTTTTCCGAAGAATGTTCGTGAACTTATGAAAGTTTTGAATGAAACAAAGAAACTTGGGATTCGAACAAAGGTTGTTGGGAATTGCTCAAATTTGTTGTTTCCAGACGAAAATCTTGATATATGTGTGATTTCGACAACTAAGCTCAAGGGGATTGAAACAAACTTGGCCCAGAGACGCATGACAGTGATGGCGGGTGAAACAATTGGGGAGTGTTTTGGTGAAGCCGTGAAGTATGGTCTTTCGGGTTTTGAAAGGATTGCTGGCATTCCCGGAACGATTGGTGCAAGCATTCGAGGGAATGCTGGATGCTTTGGTGCGGAAATTGCGGACATTTTGCATTCAATTAAAGTTGTGACGAGTGTTGGAACGATCAAGAAAATTGGGGCTGATGAACTTGAATTTGGTTATAGGTCATCTGTTTTGCAGCGTTCTGGAGACATTGTGATTTCAGCGGAGTTTGAACTTGGACGTGCTGATTCAAAAACAATGATTGAAACTCTTAAGGCGTGTGCTGCAAAGCGCAAGATTTCGCAACCCACTCAGCCATCGGCTGGTTGTGTGTTCAAAAAGTTCGGTGAGATTTCAGCCGGTATGCTCATTGATGAGGCGGGAATGAAGGGTGTCAAAATCGGTGGATGTGCAATTTCATCAGTGCATGCGAATTTTATTGTTAATGTTGGAAATGGGCGTGCCGAGGATTTTAAGGCACTTGTGGAACTTGCAAGAACAAACGTCAAATCACAATTTGGTATTGACCTTGAACGTGAGGTTGAGTATATATCATAAATAATAGGAGAACAAATGAAATTAACTGGGGATTTTCATACTCATTCAATTTTTAGCAAATATCATCATGGGAAAAACACCATTGAGGAAAACTTTGCTCGTGCGCAAGAACTTGGCTTTTATGGTTATGGTGTTTCAGACCACGGTCCAAAGCATATATTTTATGGTGTTCGCAAAAAGAATTTTGCAAAAATGCGTAAAATTGTTGATGAATTGAATTCAAAAAATAAAGGGACAAGAATTTATCTTGGAATTGAATCAAATTTGATTGGTGCTGATGGCAGAATTGATGTTTCTGAGGATCAAATCGAATATCTTGATTATTTGGTGGTCGGATATCACAAAGGAACAATTACTGATTTTGTCGGGTGGTTATTTGCTGGAAAGGGGCAAAAACAAATTCAGAAAAATACTGATGCTTACATAAATGCAATCAAGAAGAACAAGGTGGCATTTATTTCTCATCCCAACACTTACATCAAAATTGATGCGAAGAGGCTGGCTGAAGCGTGCGTGGAGACAAACACTTTGATTGAGATCAACAACAGGCATTTCAATTTTACTGATGAACAAATGAAAGACATGCTTGAAACAAAAGTAAACTTTATTGTGAGCAGTGATGCACACAGGGCAAGTCGAATAGGGTGTGTTGATTATGCAATGGAAATGATTGAAAAATACAAAATTCCGGAGAATAGAATTGTTAATATCAATAAGAATTTTATTCCTAAATCTTGTAAATAATTATCAAAATTAAATGGAAATGTACAAACAAAATTTCAAAAGGAGACAAAATGACTTTTTCACAAAAGGTAAAGGGTGAAATTATTGAAAGTGCAAAGAACAGCGAGTCTAAGCAAAGTTTGCTTGTTGGTCTTGTTCTTTCTTGTGGCAGTTTGGTGTTCAAAAACAAGCAAGTAACCTTTTGTGTTGCGAGCGAGAATCAGGGGGTTATTGATTTTGCAAAAAAGCTTATTTTGTCTGAAGTCCCATCAGCGTCATTTTCAGAAGAGACAGTGAGAAGGAACTTCAAAAACAAAGAAAAAATCGAACTTACGGTTGATGCGGATTCTGGAAGCGAACTTTTGATGACACTTGGAATAATTACGCTTGACAACAATGGAAACAGACAAATTGAGCTTGTTCCCGCAGAATTTTTGGCAATTTCTGAAAGTGACCGGGTTGCGATTCTTTCGGGTGCATTTTTGGGGTCAGGATCTGTGTCTGTGCCATCTTCAATTGAGATTGGTGAAATGTCAAGTACAAACAAGAGTAATGGTTATCATATGGAGTGGGTGCTTTCAAACAATGAGTTTGCTGGACGTCTTGCAGAAATTTTGTCAATGTTTGACATTTTGCCCAAAAAAGTTGAGAGAAATGACAACTTTGTTGTTTACATTAAAGAAAGTGAATCCATTTCGAATATTATTGGACTTATGGGGGCTAGAGTGTGTCTTTTGGAGCTTGAGAATGACAAGGCAACAAGAGAAATGAGAAATCTCATAAACAGACAAGCGAACTGTATTTCAGCGAATATTGACAAATCCGTTAATGCGGCACTTATGCAACTTGACGCGATTGAAGTTATTCAAAACACGATTGGGATTGAGTCATTGCCTGATTCTTTGCAGGAGGTTGCACTTGCAAGGCTTGCAAATCCCGAAGGCTCACTTTTGGATATTCAATCACTTTTGGAAACAAAGATAACAAAGGGTGCAATCAGTCAACGATTCAAAAAAATACTTGAGATAAGTAAGGAATTACAGGAGTAAGAAATGGCAGAAGAAACACAAAACCAAGAACAGCAAGAACAACTTGAAAAGCCTTTTGTGCATTTGCATGTTCACACCGAGTACAGTTTACTCGATGGTGCTGCACGAATCAAAAAAGTTGTCAAGATGGCAAAAAAGCACAATATGCCGGCACTTGCGATCACTGATCACGGAAATATGTATGGATCAGTGGCGTTTTTTGATGAGTGTGAAAAAGAAGGAATCAAAGCCATTTTTGGATGTGAGTTTTATGTCGCAGATGACCTTAATGTGAAGCAAGGGAAGCAGAAACTTGAGCACCTTATTTTGCTTGCAAAAGACGAAACTGGATACAAAAACTTATCACTTCTCAACACGATTTCTTTTCGTGATGGCTTTTATTATAAGCCAAGAATTGATTACCCAACATTGGAAAAGCACAGTGAAGGGTTGGTGTGTTTGTCTGCTTGTGTGGCAGGAACAATTCCTCAACTTATTTTGAATGGTCAAAAAGAAAAGGCCAGTGAAATGGTTGAATGGTTCAAGAGGGTGTTTGGTGATGATTTTTACATTGAAATTCAAAATCATGAGCTGCAAGACGAGCTCACAGTTCTCCCTGTTTTAAAAGAACTTGCGAAAAAACATGGAGTAAAAACAGTCGCAACAAACGACGTGCACTACATATACAAAGATGATGCGGAAACTCAAGATGTTTTGATGTGTGTGCAGATGGGGAAAACCTTGGATGATCCTGACAGGTTCAAAATGGGAACGGATCAACTTTATTTCAAATCCCGTGATGAAATGCTGGCAGCGCTTCCTGAAGATGAGGA
>JAFTJJ010000018.1 GCA_017456465.1 Clostridia bacterium
AACAGTCCATCCCCTTGTTCCACAAAAAATAAACTTTCCAATTTTCAAACTGTCATTTTGAAGTGCTTTGATTGAGTCAGGAAGAACACTTCTCACACTTGAAATCGACTTCCACCAATATTCATGATTTCCCTTGATGATGATTTTTGTTCCCTTGAGTTTGTGAAGTTCATCCAAATCAACCTTTGCTTCATCAAGCTTCATTGCCCAGCTGATGTCTCCTGCCACAAGCACAATGTCATCTTTGCCGACAACAGCATTCCAGTTGCTCACAAAATTTTCAACATGGTTTTCCCAGTTCCCGCCAAAAACATCCATTGGCTTGTCTGTGCCAAAAGAAAAGTGTGGATCACTAATCGCCCAAATCTTCATTAGCCTCACCCTCACTTTTCAAAAATTGCTCAAGTCTTTCATAAACCTTATCATAACCAGTCTTGGTCTCAGCACTTGTCACAAACACATTGCTTTTCCCAATCTTGAGCCCTGCTGCAATGTCTGTGATTTTGCGTGCAAGCTCACTTTTCTTGATTTTGTCAAGCTTTGTTGCAATCACAGTCACTGGAATGTTGTAGTGATAAAGATAATCCATCATCATTTGGTCGAGTTTGCTTGGCTCGTGTCTGATGTCCACAAGCATGATGACCGCAACCAAATTTTGACTGTTTTCAAAATAACTGTCAATCATTCCTTCCCACTTGTCTTTTTCAGATTTTCCTGCTTTTGCAAACCCATAGCCAGGAAGATCCACAAGCACAAATTTCTGGTCAATTTCAAAAAAGTTCACAAGCCTAGTTCTCCCTGGTGTTGACGAAGTCTTTGCAAGCTTACCATTGTTACAAAAACCATTTATGAAGCTTGATTTCCCCACATTACTCCTGCCAACAATTGCAATTTCAGGCAAAGAAAAACCTGCAAAATCTTTTGAAATTTTGCTTGCACTTGTAAGAAACTTTGCTTGTTTTACTTTTGTCATTGATTTTTCCTTTTGTTTGTTTTATTTCAAAGCCTTCAAAACGGCTTTTGCCACACTTTCAGCGTCCATTCCATATTGCTTTCTAAGATGATTTCTGTCACCCACAAGTGGCGCAAATTCATCCTGAATTCCAATCATCTTGAACCCGCATTTGGCTGAGTTTTCAGCCAACACTTCAGCCACACTTGAGCCAAAACCGCCCACCACTGTGTGCTCTTCCATTGCCACAATATACTTGTATTTTGCTGAAATGTCAAGTATTGCTTTGTCGGCTCTTGGCTTGATCACTGGAAAAGAATAAACCCCAGCTGAAACCCCTTTGCTTTTCAAAATCTCTGCAGCCGCGAGTGCCTCAGTCACGATCGCACCACTTGCCACAAACGCAACTTCAGTTCCAGAAATAATTTCAGAAACTCTGCACGCAGAAGAACCAAAGTCTCCCGCACTCTTTTTGTTCAGCCTCACATAGCATGGGCTTGTTGTCTCCATCATTTTCTTGGTGACACCTTTCATTTCTTTTGCTGTTGCTGGAGAAAACACACTCATGTTTGGCATGGCGCGGAGCGCTGACACGTCCTCAGTTGAATGATGTGAAAACCCAAGCTTTCCATACTCAAGACCCGCCCCAACAGAAATGATGTTCACATCCAAATTCATGTAACAAATGTCGTTCCTGATCATTTCAAGAACTCTCAAGGAATCAAAGTTTCCGATTGAATAAACAAAGACTTTCTTGCCTTCCATCGCAAGCCCTGCAGCCACCAGCATCATGTTTTGCTCGGCAATTCCACAGTTGAAAAACCTGTCCGGAAACTTGTTCCAAAAAACTTCCAAACAATTGCTTCCAAGGTCTCCAGAAAGAAGCACAATGTTTGGATTTTTCTCAGCCTCAAGAGTGAGGTCTTGAACAAAACTGTTTCTCATGATTACTTCCCTCCTTGAACTTCTCTCAAGGCTTGCTCCAAAAGCTCACCCGAAACTGTCTTTCCGTGCCAAATGTTGTTGTTTTCCATGAAAGACACTCCCTTGCCCTTGATTGTCTCACAAATCACCGCTGTCGGCTGAGTTTTGTCGAACCAAGAAAGCGCTTTTTCAAGAGCCTTGTGGTCGTGCCCATTCACACTCACACACTTGAACCCAAAACTCTCCAAACTCGCCTTCATGTTTGACATGTCAATGATGTTCTTTGATTCTCCCAAACATTGAAGACGATTGTTGTCAATAATAAGTTTGAAATTTGAAAGCTTGTTTTGAGCCGCAAACATCACAGTTTCCCAAATGCTGCCCTCGTTCATTTCACCGTTTCCGCAAAGCACAAAAACTCTGAATGGCTTTTTGTCCATTCTTGCAGCAAGCGCAAGCCCTGCACCAACTCCAGCACCATGCCCAAGTGAGCCCGTCGAAAACTCAACACCTGGGTTGTTCTTGTGTGACACATGACCAGAAAGCGTGCTGCCGTTTTTGACATATCCCGCCAGCTTCTCTCGCTCAAAATAACCACACTCAGCAAGAGTTGCATAAATGCAAGCCCCTGCATGCCCTTTCGACAAAATAAACCTGTCCCTGCTTGGATTCTCAGGATTTTTTGGATCGTGTTTCATCACATTTGCATAAAGCACTGCCACAATGTCCGCAATCGACAAAATTGGTCCAATGTGCTCAGCAGGTCCATTGCTTGTCATCAAAAGCGCATCAGTGCGCACTTGTTTTGCTAACTCTTTGCTGTTCATACTTCCACCTTTAATTTGTTTTATAATAATATATTACCAAACCCGCAAATTTTTAGCAAATAAATAAGCACAAAAAAATCCCACCTGCCAAAGTTTTGACAAATGGGATTGATTATTTCATTAAACCGCCTTTTCAGCAGGCTCTACGCTTGAAGTCTCTCTTCTCAAAATTGTTGTTTCGATTTCTTCTTGATTTTTCTCATCCTTGCAATTTGAAGAAAGAATAATTTTGTAAATGCTTGAATCGCTTGGAACTTTGTACATCAAAGGAAGCATTGTTTCTTCCATGATGGTGCGAAGTCCCCTCGCTCCGGTCTTGAGCTTGATTGCCTTCCTTGCAAAACAAGAAATTGCAGTGTTGTCAAACTCAAGAGAAACTCCGTCAATCGAGAACATCTTTTTGTATTGCTTCACAAGAGAATTTCTTGGTTCTGTGAGAATCCTTGAAAGCGATGCTTCGTCAAGGTCATTGAGGACAACAGTGATTGGAACACGCCCAATAAATTCAGGAATAAGCCCAAATTTCACAAGGTCGTCTGGTTGAATTTTTGCAAGCGTTTCTCCCGCATTCTTCTCTTCCTTGGTCTTCACGTTTGAACCAAAACCAAGTGTTGAGTTGTCAAGCCTCTTTTCAATGATTTTGTCAAGTCCAACAAATGCCCCACCACAAATGAACAGGATGTTTGTTGTGTCAATGTTCAAACACTCTTGGTTTGGGTGCTTTCTGCCACCTTGTGGTGGAACAGATGCAACAGTGCTCTCCAAAATTTTCAAAAGCGATTGCTGCACGCCCTCACCTGAAACATCGCGAGTGATTGACATGTTTTCAGACTTTCTGGCAATCTTGTCGATTTCATCGATGTAAATAATCCCGCGCTCAGCTCTCTTGATGTCATAGTCCGCATTTTGAATGAGCTTCAAAAGAATGTTCTCAACGTCGTCGCCGACATATCCAGCTTCAGTAAGCGTGGTTGCATCAGCTGTGGCAAATGGCACGTCCAAAATCTTTGCAAGAGTGCGCGCGAGCAGTGTCTTTCCACACCCAGTTGGGCCAAGCATCAAAACATTGCTCTTTTCAAGCTCCACATCTTCCATTTTCTTGTCAGATGTGCTCTTTTGCTTGATGTCAAGGGCATAGTTGATTCTCTTGTAGTGGTTATAAACCGAAACTGCAAGAACTTCTTTTGCTTTGTCTTGACCAACAATATATCTGTCAAGCTCAGCCTTGATTTCTTCTGGCTTTGGAAGCGCAAGCTTTTCTTGCTTGTTTCTCTTTCGCTCTTCTTGCTTCAAAATCTCACTGCAAATCTTCACACAGTCGTCACAAATCCCGACTGTTCCAATTGGGTTTTCAACAATTGATTTGAATGCACCTTTTGGTCTTCCACAAAAGGCACAACCTTTGTTGCGTGGACGGTTTCCATCGTTTCCACCACTGTTTCCAGTGCCTTGAATGTTTTCTCCGTTGTTGTTATTGTTGTTTCCGTTTTCGTTTTCTGACATTGTTCGCTCCTGCCTTACATTTTTGATGGTCTTTTGTCAAAAATTCTGTCCACAAGACCGTATTCAAGCGCCTCTTCTGCTGTCATGTAGTTGTCACGGTCTGTGTCTTTTTCAACTTGCTCGAATGTCTTGTTGCTGTTTGAAGCAAGAATTTTGTTCAGCTTCTTTTTGGTTCTCACAATGTGCTCAGCAGTGATCACAATGTCACTTGCTTGACCTTGCGCCCCACCAAGAGGCTGGTGAATCATCACTTCACTGTTTGCAAGGGCATATCTCTTGCCCTTTGCTCCACTTGAAAGCAGAACCGCTGCCATTGAAGCACAAATTCCAACACAAGTTGTGCAAACGTCACACTTGATGTAGTTCATTGTGTCATAAATTGCAAGCCCAGCAGTCACACTGCCACCAGGACTGTTGATATACATCATGATGTCCTTTTCAGGATCTTTTCCTTCAAGGTAGATGAGCTGAGCCACAACAGTGTTTGCAACAGCGTCATTGATTTCACCAGAAAGGAAAATGATTCTGTCTTCAAGAAGCCTTGAATAAATGTCATAAGATCTCTCGCCCCTGTTTGTTTGTTCAACAACCATAGGCACGAGTGTGTTTTTTTCGTTCATAATTCATACCTCATCAAAGAATTATTTTTTGTTTTTGATTAATTATACAATCTTGTTCAAATCTTTAATCACTTTGATAACTTTTTCGCTAATAATAGTGTTTTTCAAATATTCTTCTTGACCTTTCACAACTGTCTTTTTGAGTTCTTCAACAGTTTTGCCCATTCTTGGCGCAAGCTCTTCAAGCTTCGCGTCAATGTCAGCCTCAGTCACTTCAATCTTTTCTGCTTTCACAATTTCCTCAAGAACAAGTGTTGTCTTCACAGCATTCTTTGCCTCATCTTTTCTTGAGTCTCTGTATGCTTCCATGCTTGAACCAGTGTATGCAAGATAGTCCTCAAACTTGAGTCCTTGATAAGCAAGTCTGTTTTGAACATCTTCAACCATGCGGTCAAGTTGGTTTTCAACCATAACAGCTGGGATTTCAACTTCTGAAGCGTCCACGATTTTTTTGATAAGCTCGTTTTCAGCGTCAACATCAGCATGATGCTCTTTGTGCTCTTTAATGTGCTTCTTGATGTCGGCTTTGAGCTCTTCAAGAGTCGAAAATTCTGTTGTGTCAGCAGCAAATTCGTCATTCAATTCTGGAAGTTGCTTTTCACGAATTCCAAGCAATTTCACTGCAAACACTGCAGGCTTTCCTGCAAGAGCCTCACTGTGATATGCCTCAGGGAAAGTAACATTCAAGTCTTTTTCTTCACCAATGGTCATTCCAACCATCTGCTCTTCAAAACCTTCAATGAAAGTGTGAGAACCAAGCTCAAGCTCTTGGTCTTCTGCTGTTCCGCCGTCAAACTTCACTCCGTCAACTGATCCAGAATAGTTAAGGTTCACAAGGTCTCCGTTCTTTGCTGCTCTGTCAGTCACTTCAACAAAACGCGCGTGCTTTTCTTGCATGCTCTTGAGTTCACCTTCAACTTCAGGTGCAGAAACACTCACTTTTCTCTTCTTTACTTCGAGCCCCTTGTACTCGCCAAGCTTTACTTCTGGAAGGAGTGTCACAGTTGCAGTGAACTTCACGCCTTCTTTTGTGAATGACTTAACGTCAATTTCAGGATAGTCAACTGGGAAAATATCAGCTTCCTTGTCAAGCATTTCTTGGTAAACTCTTGGACACATCTCATTGAATGCATCTTCATAGAAAAGATATTCGCCAAAAGTTTTCTCAAGAACACTTCTTGGAACTTTGCCTTTTCTGAATCCGTCAATGTTGTATCTGCCTTTGTTTTTGTTGTACGCATTTTCAACTTCTTTTTCCCACTCTTTTGCATCAAGTGAGAATTCAATCACAATTTTTCCGTCTTTTTTTTCGCCACGTGTATATTTCATTTTGTTCTCCTTTTTGTCCATGTATAAGTATATATAATATTACATGCTCTGCCATTATATAGCACTCATGCCCCGCTTGTCAAGTTTTCGTGCAAATCCAACCAAACAATTGACAAACAAAAAAGACACAAGATTTTGTTTTCCTTGTGCCTTTGAAAGACATTGTTATTTAACTTGAACATGCTTTAAAAAACTTTTTTTATCAAAATAAACTTCTGCAGGTTTCACAAAAATTGTTTCATTATTCGATGCCACAGCCTGAACAGTTAATGTTCCCACATATATATATTCATCAGATGTGCTTTCATTTTTAACACCATAAATTGATTTTCCAGAAGCAAGCACAAAATCAGTGATATCCGAATCTCCAACAACGAGTGGAACCTGAGATCCTCCATCTGACCCCGAGTAATATGCATCAAGCAAATCGGATGAATTGCTCACTGAATATTCAATTGTTTTGTCTGAAATGCTTGTAATCGTCAGCGATGCTTGAACAAAATTCAATGTGATTGGATTTACTGGTGAAAAATCTTTTGAAGCGTTGATCGTTGGATAACGTGCTTTGTCAATTCCAATGTTAACAACAACTTTCACATAGATGTTTTTTTGAGCAGATAATGCAACACTATTGTTCACAAATTTCGGATTCCCAGAAAAATTGATTATTCCTCCAACCAAAACACCATCACCAATGTGCCCCGTTGACGAATGTGCTGTTTGATTGTCATCAGTTTCACCAAGTGCTACACAATTTTCAACAACAACATCTCCACCAATGCTGAGAGTGTTTCTTGACAAGTCATAAGAATATGAACTGTATTCAACCTTATATCCACCATAACTTGCAATTCCGCCGCCATATTTTGCAACACAACTATCAATCAATCCGCCAGTCACCTCAACAACTCCTGTGCTCAAAATTCCACCCCCAAGTGTTGCTTGGAGATAACCATTACCAGAAATTGTTCCTCCCGACATTTTAAATGTCCCATCAGGACCAACATTTACATTTCCACCCACACTGTTTGTTATTTTTGTGTCAACACTATTATTGCTGATCCATCCGTCATTCATAATAAGTGTACTCGTTCCAGAAACTGAAATCCCACCGCCCAAACACATCTTGAAGAGTTGATCGTCTGTTGAGTTGTCTGCAATGACCTCGTTTCCAATGACTTCACACCAGTGATCACCTTGCATTGTCATAACAACATCATTGTCCAAGAACACTCCAGCACCAATTCCTCTGTCTGAGTAAGCATAAGTATAAGTATAAGAAATCGTTTGAGGAGCCGTCCCAATTTGCAACTCTTTTGTGATTGTTAACAAGTTTTGAACTTTGTTTGAATTAATTGACACGCCGTCATCCATCAGAACACTTGATCCACTTGCAAAATATGCACCACCACCAAACCTTGTTGCCGTGTTTAAAGTAACAATAAAGCCTGTGTCCCCACCATGATATAAGTCATCAACAATTCCAAGCGTGATTTCAGCAGAATTGGCAGATGCCAGTCCTCCACCATACTTTGCGGTATTTCCAGAAATCAATCCACCAACGAAATTACCACTTCCGCCAGTAACATACACTCCACCGCCAACATCAGCAGCGCAAGTTTCCACTCGTGCACTGATTGACGTTGTTCCCAAATTTAAAGTTGAGTCCACCGAATAAATGCCACCGCCATTTTTGCTTGCTGAGCAGCCCAAAATTTCCCCATTAAATGTCAAATTTGATATGTTGTCTGAATACAATCCACCACCATTTTTCGTCGCTGTACAACCTGTAATCTTTCCACCAATTTGTGATGTTGCTGTGTTATTATTTGAAAACAGATAAATTCCACCACCATACGACGCTTCACAATTATTAATTGATCCTGAATAAATTTCACCATCAATATTTATTGCTGATCCAGTGTTTCCAAAAATCCCACCACCACGATTTGCCGAACAACCATAAATCTTGGACCATAACAAAACTTCAGAAGTGTTTGATTTCAAATAAATTCCACCACCATCAGCAGTTGCTGTGGAGTTGCTGATCCCACCCCAAATTGTTGCAATTGATGAATCTCCCACATAAATTCCACCACCATTCTTTGCGCTACAATTGTTTATGAAATTTAAGCCATGAGTTTCCTCATTTTCCAACGATGAAGATTTATTCAAACAAACGCCACCACCATTTGCTGCCGCCTTGCACAAACTGATCAGTGCCGAAGAATACAATTTGATTTTTGCATTTGAATTTGCATAAATTCCGCCGCCATTTGTTGCTGTGTTGTTTGACAGTTTTCCTTTCATTTCCAAAACAGCTTGATTGCTTGAACTTCTTCCTTGCATGAAAATTGCACCGTTTGAAGAAGTTCCGTTTTGAATTGTAACACCTGACTCAATCGTCACAGTGTTTGCGCCCATCAAAGCAATTCCAGACCCCGCATAACCTGCAGTGTTTTGATTCATTGACCCACTTGCAAAATTTAAACTGCTTGACGACAAAAACACCGCAGCACCTGATGTTTTGCAATCATTGCCATCAAAAGTTGCATCCGTGAAAGTGAGAGTGCTGCTCACTGCATAAATCGCTCCACCGTGACCATATCCACTGGTGGACAGTGAACTGTTTGATGTGAACGCTCCTTTCACTTCATAAGTTCCACCTGCAAAATAAATTGCTCCACCACTCACTGTTGATTCTTCATTTCGAACACTGTTTTGATTGAAAACAGATCCAGTATCAAATGCAAGATCGGCATCTTGTGCCACATACAATCCACCACCAAAATGGCTTGCGGTGTTTCCATCAAATGTCGCCGCCGTCGTGAGCGAAACTGTTTGGTCAGAAGCATAAACGCCCGCCCCATCAACAGCCACATTGTTTTTGATTGTCGTTGTGCTTGAAAGTGTTGCTCCACTGTTTGCACCAAGATAAAGTCCGCCACCATATTGAGTTGCTGTGTTGCCATCAAAAATTGTTCCGTCAAACGCCGTTTCCACTGAATACAACTCACTGCCTTCAACAAACATTCCGCCACCATTTTTTGCAGTATTGTTTTTGAACTCTACTTCTCCAAATTCATAAACATACTTCGATTCTTTCAAATAAACACCGCCTCCATTGTTACCGGTGTTGTCATGAAAACTTCCACCCGAAAAATATGGAACTGTTATGATGTAAGCACCCGCACCATCAACAGAACTGTTCACATGGTTATAAATTTCGCCGCCATACATATAGAAATATCCAGAACAGTTGACACCTCTGACTTTGTTTGCAAAAATATCACCGCCATG
>JAFTJJ010000142.1 GCA_017456465.1 Clostridia bacterium
ACTTGCAATGTCGTCTTTCCCAAACACTTTTTCAAGCGCAAAGGCCGAAAGAATGATGATCGGAGCACCTGTTTTTTTGTCATAAAGCCTGTTGCCACTGTCGATGTAAGCATTCACACTCACACATGTGTCGCCAATTTTGAGCGTTGCTTTTTGCATGAACGGCAACATGTCTTTTCTTCGATAAATATATTTCGTGAGCCGAAAAATAATGAATGCATAGACAAAAACAGCCAAAATGATCAAAGACACTGGCACAATTGTGTCATAGTTCCCTCCACCAAGACTTTCTGGGTTGCCGCCCAAAAGCTTGATCATGCCCGCGCACGCGCCACCCATCAAAAAGGTATAAAGCACAAACAGCAAAAATCCATAAACAAAATGCTTGATTGTTTTGAAATTGTGGCTCACAAGCACCATAATCACGCCAACACAAATTTTTGAAACCACTTCAAACGCAATCGGGATTTTGAAAAAAGGAAACACACAAACCGCAGCAGTTCCAAATGCACTTGAAACAAAAACTCTCAGTGCGTGGGCCTTAAGCCCCAATGTTTTGAGCATGCACATGATGAGAAGTGCATTCACAATCAGATTGTCAATAATGACATATTCAACATAAACTTCCATGCCTGCATTATATAAAACGCCGCCAACAGCAACATAAAAGACTTTTAAACAAAAAATGGAAAATTTATCAAATAACAAAAAAAATTGCCGACACTTAACATCGGCAATTAAAAAATTTTGTTTTGCAATGAATGTTTTTCTTATTTTCTGAGATTGCGTCTGAGGAATGGTGGAATGTCTCTGTCATCAACCTCAAGCCTTGATGAGGTGTAACCTGAGCTTGGCGCAGATGCCTGCTTTGGTGCATCAACCTCGACCTTTCTTTCTGGTGTTGGCTCAGCATAAGATTCAAACAATTTCAAGTTTTCGTCAACCTTTGGCTGTGCTGGTGCAAGCGAATCACCAAACAACTTGATTCCCACGCTTTTTGGTTCAGCCTCTTTTGCAACAGATTTTCCAGTGATGAACTCAGCAAACTTGTTTCTGTCAAAGTCTGCTGTTGTTTGTGGAGTTGGAATTGCTCCCGTTGACTTTTCTTCTTTTTCCAAGTTCTCAAACTCAGAGTTTGTGAACCCCGTTGCAATCACTGTCACAACAATCCTGTCGTTATAGTTCTCGTCAATCGTCGCACCAAAAATGGTGTTTGCACTTGGATCAATAACTTCTTTCACAAGCTTGACAGATTCATCAATCTCACCCATCGTGAGGTCAAATCCACCAGTAACATTAATGATCACAGCCTTCGCGCCTTCAATTGTGGTTTCAAGAAGTGGACTTGCCACAGCTTGACGCACTGCATCAAGAGCTCTGTTTTCACCCTTTCCTTCACCAATGCCCATGTGTGCAAGACCACGGTTTTTCATGACAGTTCTCACATCCGCAAAGTCAAGGTTGATGAGCGATGGTGTTGCGATGAGATCAGAAATTCCTTGAATTCCTTGACGAAGCACATCGTCTGCATACCTGAACGCTTCAACAACTGGAGCGTTTGGCACGATTTGCAAAAGCCTGTCGTTTGGAATAACCATGAGTGTGTCAACACACTTTGAAAGATTCTTGATTCCAAGCTCTGCGTTTTGCATGCGAGTTTTCCCTTCAAAGCTGAATGGCTTTGTCACAACTGCAATGGTGAGAATGCCCATTTCTTTTGCAATGCTTGCAATAACAGGCGCTGCCCCTGTTCCAGTTCCACCACCCATTCCGGCAGTGATGAACACAAGGTCAGTGTCTTTGAGCTTTTCAGCAATCTCGGCTCTGCTTTCTTCTGCAGCTTTTCTTCCAACCTCTGGATCAGCGCCAGCACCAAGACCACGAGTGAGCTTTTCTCCAATTTGAATTTGCTGAGAAGCATTGCTCATCATAAGCGCTTGCTTGTCAGTGTTCACTGCAATGAATTTTGCACTCTTGATGTTTGAAGCAATCATGCGGTTCACAGCGTTGTTTCCGCCACCACCAACTCCAATAACCAAAATTTTGCAAATCGGATTAATGTTGTTAAAATCCATAAAAAGTTTACTCCTTTTTTGTTTTATCTTACCATGAGTGAATTGTCACCAAACGCGAGATGAAGTGACAAATCCAAAACACCAATTTCAGTTGAATAGTCCGGCCTGTTTGTGTGAGGAAGCGTTGGAGCAACCAGCTCAACTTTTCGTCCAAGCTTCTTTGAAAGGATTTCTTTTGCACCTTTCATGAAATTGAGCCCACCACCAGTCAAGTACACTGGAATATATTCAGGGAAATCAAATTCACACCTTGAAAGACACTTTTCGACATATTCTCCAATCATGCCGATTCTGTCTTCAGCAATTCCGTTTGCTGTTTGAGCCGAAATCGGTGAAATGTAATCGTTCACTTGAACTTCATAGGTGTCATGCTCTTTTGGATTCCAAGAAAGATCAATCTTGCGCTTCAAACTCTCAGCTGCCCCAAAAGAAATTTTCAAACATTGACTGAGGTCTGCAGTGACATAACCACCACCAAGCGAAAAACTGTTCAAAAACAACAATCCATCGCCACGCCCCAGCATCACTGATGTTGTGATGTAGCCGCAGTCAACAAGCAACACATAACGATCACGAACTGGCGGATCAAACAAATATAACACTTCAGCAAGACAAGATGACACAAAATAAACTTTTCTGATTCCAATGTCTTGTGTTGTGTCCAAAAGGAAATCCAAAAAGTTGTTTTCAGCAAGTGTATATGACACAAGCCCCTTGAGCTTTGTTGAGTGCAACCCAACAGGGTCAATCAGCCTGCTTGCACTGTCCAGCGAAAAATAAATCGCTGCTTGATTGATCACACTGTGCGTTGGATGCTTTCTGTATTCATTTCCAACATAAAAAAGTTGATCAATGTCTGTGCTGTTGATTTTTTTCTTTTTGTTGAAGTTGAT
>JAFTJJ010000143.1 GCA_017456465.1 Clostridia bacterium
ACAATTTTGCTGCAGTCTTTGGTTTTTTGCTCAAGATCTGTCAAGATTTTCTGCATGTCCTCTGGAAAAAGACTTCTGTCACCCATCAAGTTGAACTTTATCCCATTTTCAACAAACTTGTCACCGTGCTTTTCAAGACTTCTAAAAAGCCCAAAAAGATAGTCCACTTCCGCCTTTGGCCTTGAAAAGTTCTCGGTTGAAAAACAATAAAAAGAAACAACTGAAACACCAAGCTCCACGCATCTTTTGATCACTTTTTTCAATGCCTCAACACCAGCTTTGTGCCCCTCAAACCTTGGAAGTCCACGCTTTGTTGCCCATCTTCCGTTTCCATCACAAATGAATCCAATGTGACAAGGAATTTTTTCCATGTCCAAACTCACACTCTGTTTCTTTCTTTTTTTAAATAGCCTCATAAAATCTCCGTTTTTCAATTTTTACTTGTCAAAAACTTGAAAGCTCCTGCAACAATTTTGACATGGTTGTCGTCCAAAATTTTCACATCAACAACCAACTTTTCAGGGAAATTGTCGCCGTGCACAAAATTTTCTTCGATTTTCACATCAAAACCAAGAGCTTCAAGCTCCGCCTTTGTTTTTTCAACCTCAGTGCCTCTGTATTTCTCAAAATCCATAAAAAACTTAAACCTGCATAATTTCCTTTTCTTTTTCATCCATCAAAGCGTCAATTTTTGCAGTGGCAGAGTCAAGTTCTTTTTGAATGTCTTTTTCGTAAGACGCAAGTTCATCTTCTGTCACAAGAGAGTCCTTTTTCATTTTTCTGAACTCTTCAATCGCATCACGGCGCGCGTTTCTGCAAATAACTTTTGTATCTTCGGCAATTTTTCTTGTGCTTTTCACAAGCTCACGCCTTCTCTCTTCAGTGAGCGCTGGGAAAGAAAGCCTGATCACTCTTCCGTCATCTGATGGAGTGATTCCAATGTCAGAAGCCACGATTGCTTTGTTGATTTCTTTCACAAGCGAAATGTCCCAAGGCGCAATCACAAGCATTCTTGCATCTTGCACAGAAATGTTTGACACATGCGCAAGTGGAGTTTGAGTTCCATAATAGTCTACTGTGATTTTGTCCAAAATATGAGGATTTGCTCTTCCTGCTCGAACAGAAAGGAGCTCACTTTTGAGATGAGCAATCGCCTTGTCCAAATCCTCTGATAATGTCATAAACACCAAATCAATCGCTTCTTGATTTTCAGCCATAAATAAAAATTCTCCTTATACTTTTATATTAACCTTATTTTATCTTATCAAATAAACTTTTTTTAATCAATTGTTTTGAACAAGAAAATAAAAAACCACGGAAATTTTCCGCGGTTTTTTATCAAAATTTAAATTGACGAATAATCTATTGTGATCTCCAACCAATCTTCTTTACTCATTTTACTAACAATCCACTTATCATCAAATATTTGCCAGTTATCATTTACATAAACACAAACATAATATGTTCCACTCTCTTCTATTATGGCCCAGGTTTGATATTCATATGAGAAAAGGTCGTTACCCCATTCCATGTCATCAGTAATGTCAAATTCTAAATCATTAATTTTTATTTTGTTAAGTTGTCCAATTTGCATGCCTTCACATATATTAGTTTGAAGATTACCACCATCATCAATCAAGCCAAACCAAACCGTTGCGACATAGAGCCCATCAGTTCGTGTTTTTACAACATAAAATCCATTCTTTGAATATATCAAATAATAATCAAAACTATCATCTAATTCGACTTGTTCCTCATGGTATAATCCATCACTATTGCTTTCAAGTCTTATTGTTGCTGGGAAATAACTA
>JAFTJJ010000144.1 GCA_017456465.1 Clostridia bacterium
ATCAAATTGATCACCGAACTCAGCCATCAGTTCAGCCATACTGTACTTTTTCTCGTCCATAATCCAATCTCCTATTTGTTGTGACTGAGGTCACATCAACAGTCAGTATAACAATAATTCATGCAGAAATCAAACAAAAAGCATGGGTTAAATTGACTCAAACACTTTAAATTGATTAGACATTGTTTTTTGCATATGCTAAACTAAAATCTGAAAAAAAATAAAAAGGAGACAATAATTTATGATGCTTCTCACTGGTGGTCTTGGCTACATCGGCTCTCACACAGCTGTTGAACTTCTTGACAATGATCAAGATGTTGTGATTGTTGATAATCTTTCAAACAGCCAAATCGATGTAAAAGACAAAATTCAAAAAATCACAGGAAAATCAATCAAATTTTATGAAGGAGATGTCAGAGATGCAGACCTCATGGACAAGATATTCTCTGAAAACAAAATTGACACAGTCATTCACTTTGCCGGATTCAAAGCTGTTGGCGAATCAACAAAAATCCCAATTGAATATTACAAAAACAACATTGACTCAACCCTCGTGCTTCTCGAGGCCATGAAAAAACATAATGTCAAAAATCTTGTCTTCAGTTCTTCTGCCACAGTTTATGGCAAGGCAAAAAGCATGCCAATTTTTGAAGATTTCCCACTTTCTGCATCCAACCCTTATGGCAGAACAAAACTCTTCATTGAAGAAATCCTCAAAGATGTCCATGCAGCTGACCCAAGCTTCAACATTGCAATTTTGCGCTACTTCAACCCTGTCGGAGCTCACGAAAGCGGAATCATTGGAGAAAACCCAAATGGAATTCCAAACAACCTCATGCCATACATCACAAGAGTTGCCACAAAAAAACTTGACCTTCTCCACGTTTTTGGAAATGATTATGAAACTCATGACGGCACAGGTGTGAGGGATTACATTCATGTCTGTGACCTTGCTCACGGTCACTTGAAAGCAGCACAAAAACTTGAAAACAACCCAGGTCTTGTGGTCTATAACCTCGGCACTGGCACTGGTTACTCAGTTCTTGACATGGTCAAGGCTTTTGAATCATCTTGCAAAGTGAGCGTTCCATATGTGATTGACGAAAGACGCCCAGGCGACATCGACACATGCTTTGCATCACCTGAAAAAGCAGAAAAAGAACTTGGCTTCAAAGCCACAAGGACTCTTGAAGATATGTGCAAATCAAGCTTCAATTTTGAGGTTAATAATAAATAAAAAACACAAATAAAAACACTCGGGGATAATCCCTGAGTGTTTTTGTTTGCCCGCAACATTTTATTTCTCTTTTTCAGCTGAATTTCGAAAACGTTGGTCAATTTCAAAAAGAATGTTTCCATTCACATGCTTTTGCTCTTTTGTTGTCAAAACCATCCTATGATTGATGTCATCATAGTCAAACTCAGAGTTGTCAAAATGAAAACAATACCTTGCAAATAAATGCATAAAGTTGTCTGTGGCATTTTTTTGAATGTCTTCTCTTCTTTGGATGAGCGGCGAAACATCATCAATCCCCTTGACTTTTGCACGAACCAACACGGCATGACGCTCAGCCAAATATCTGATTGGAAGAAGTGCCGGAGCTGAAACTTGAGAAAACCCCCTGCTCTTCATGTTCGACAAAAACATGGTAAGTGACACAAGCGCAAAAGGTGAAACATTTTTGATGTCTTTTCTGAGGTTCATTCCTTCAAAAAAATTTTCAGGATCATCGTCCTCACCAAGTGGCAAATCAACACCACTGTTCACCTTTCTCAAAAATCTGCTGATGTCTTTTGAAACTTTGTTTGTCTGTTTTTCGCGCCTGCCTTGCACCGCATAAATCACAACTTGCCCATCAATCACACCATAAGTCACTGATGGAAGCACATATTCTTCGCCTCGCTCTTCATCATAAAAATGCGGTGTAAAACAGAAAGGCGCTTCGAGCGCTGCTTGGTGCTTTGTGATTTTTGCCTGACAAAAATACTTGCCAAAATCCCCCACATCAACAACTGACAATTCTTCATGATTCTCAAGCATTTTCTTGCGCTTTGAAACAAACTTTGTGATGTCTTGCAAATCCCCAAAATCTGCATTTGCAAGCAAACAAAGAATCAAAAACTTGTCAAAATCATGATCTTCTTGAAATTCATGATAATCTTTGTCGAATTCATAAAAATCTCTTGCCAAATCCAAATACTCATCAAGCTCATCCACAAACTCAGCATAATTTCTGATCCTGACTGTTGGATATGACTTGTTTTTTGTTTTGTCACTGCCCTCAATGTTTGAATAAAATCTTGAATAATATCTCCATTCAAATTCAGAATTTCGCGCAATAAAAATCTGACCATTGCTGGCCTCTTCAAAAATCTCTTGAATCAAATTTGAAAGATATTCTTTTTGTCTCATTTCTCATATTTTATCAAATTAAACAAATGCTGTCAATAACAAAAAAATGCACTCTATGCACTAGAGAACATTCTTTCATAAAATATTTTATTAAAACATACTTACACCGAGAATGTAATCTGTTGAAACCTGAAAAATTTTTGACATCCGGATCACACTTTTAACATCCGGCAAACTCTTATTCCTCTCCCAAAGTGAAATAGTATCCTGACTTGTAAAAAGCAATTCTGCAAGTTTTGTTTGTGTCATCTTATTTTCCAGTCTTAAACTTCTAATTATTTCACCGATTTCCATATTCGTATATTATACGAAAATTGTATAAAAATTGTTTGACTTACGAAAATTATTCGTATATTCTTATATTAATAAAAACTAATTTTACGGGAGAAAACAAAAATGAAAAAGCGCTTAATAAAATTTTTCGTATTGCTCTTTATTGCTGTCCCTGCAATTGTTTTTTCAGGGTGTGGTGTCAAACCTCATGATCACCAAGCATCAACAACATACGAACACAACACAACCCATCACTGGCACCCATGCACCACTGATGGCTGCAAAGAAGAACTTGAAAGAGAACTCCACAGCTTTGGCCAGTGGGAAACAATCAATGAACCATCTTGCATTGCTGAAGGCTCAAAACAACGCATTTGCGACTGTGGTTATGTTGAAACAGCATCAATTCCAAAAACGCCTCACACCCCAAGCAATTTAACAGTAAATATGACAAAAACAGACTCTCACCACACAGATATATGTGCTGTTTGTTATACTCACTTAGCATCTGTGCCTCATACTTGGGTGAATGGCAATGTGAATGAGGGATGGACAGAAACCACTGCTCCAACCTGCCTTTCCGCTGGTGAAGAGCAAAGAACCTGTTCTGTTTGTAACCACACAGTAACAAAAAGCATTCCACAACTCAATCACACTGTCACAGTTGGAACCACCGTGTTTGAATTTGATCCTGATTCAAACTCATCATTCAGTTACGCCTGCTCAAGCGGTTGTTGTAGTGCTGGAGAGTCAATTTCTGGTCACATTTTAATCAACAACGAAACTGATTGGAACAATTTTGCAACAATCTATAACTCTGACTCAAACACTTTCACCTTCCCAAGCCTCAAAATTACAAACGACCTCACATTCAATGTGAACGGCGGCGACACTTTTGTTCAACTTGGTGACACTGTTGATCACACTTTCAAAGGATGCCTTAATGGACAAGATCACACCATCTCAATCCAAGGCGGAGATAAAGGCTTGTTTGAATATCTTGGCACACAACAAACCAAAGCAGAATGCAATGATGCATATGAAATCAAAAACTTGACATTGAACATTAATATTGCCAGAACATTATATCAAGAAAATAAAATAAAATACAACACATTCGGAGGCCTTGCAACCATTGCTTCTGGAAATGTAACAATTGACAATGTCACAATCACTGGTCAAATTCAAGTAAATGGAGACACAACCACCTCTGGAACGAATGAAAACTTTGCAGCATTCATTGGTGCTGTAAGAAACACACAAAACAAACCATCATTGCAGATCGCTGACGATGCCCTTCACACTGTAACCATCAAAAACTCAACAAACCTTGCAAGAGTTTTTGCAACAAACAACACCCTTTCACCAGGAAAGGCTGCCGGATTTGTTTGTTATGTTGAATATAACAATCTTGTAATTGACAATTGTGTCAATGGTTCATCAACCACAGATTACTCAACCATCAACCGTTACAACGATGCATCAACAAACAAACAAATCACCATTGCTGATCTGGCTGAAGGAGAAATTCTTTCAACAGGCACATGCGATGCAACTGCAGCGTTCCTTGCTTATCCATCAAAAACTCTAAGAGTAACAATCACCAACTGCATCAACCACGCCCCTGTTTCAAACATTGGCGGAAGATCATGTATTGGTGGAATTATTGGAAACAGTCATAATACAACAGAATTAACAACAATTTTAAACACTCACAACTATGGTGCTGTTTTGCTTTATGATTCATCAAGCACAGCAAAAAACACATATTGCATTGGTGGATTTGTTGGACAATTAACAGCAAACTTAATTATTGATAATTGCTCAAATGACGCAAACATTACTCTCTTTAAATCAGAAACTGAATATTCAGCATATATTGGTGGTTTCTTGGGATATGGTAATAACACAAAAACATTAATTATTCAAAACTCAACAATTGGATTAAACACAACCATTTCAGCAGCTGCGCCAAAACTTTGTGTTGTTGGTTTTGTTGGACACATGGTAACAAATCAATACTATGTCATTATAAGTGGCATAATTGCTGAGGGCATCAACTTTGACTTAGAAGATTCAACTGGCACCATTTACTTCTCACCAATCATTGCATCTTATCAAGATAACTTCAATGGAACATCATATTACACCTACACAATCGTTGATGGTTGCGACATTACTGTAGAGAGCATAACATCCCCAACAAACGGAACCCTCA
>JAFTJJ010000019.1 GCA_017456465.1 Clostridia bacterium
GTGTCAAATTTCTCTTATATTGATCCTTATGGTCCAGCAGATACGGATTATTATTATTACAAAAAAATTGACGGAACAAGCACTTATGGTCTCACTCAATTTTTGGATGTGACGATAGGCTATTATGATGAAAACGAAAACTTCCAAACTGATGTTTATAATGATGTTTATTATTTGTCTAGTTCGGTTTCTGGTTATGAATTAAACATTTCATTCTTGCAAAAAGATAACGATGCGTTTACAACGGTGTTATATGATGGTCAAGGAATGTGTCCTGAGTGGAATTTTAAATATCATGAAAACACATTGAGAATATATGCGTCTGTGCATTTTGCAACTGTGACAATTGAAAATGGAGATGGATTAATTGACTTTTCTGAACGATTTTATGCTGAAAATAATGCTGAGGCGGTACGTGTTTATGTTGATGACAATGCGGGAACTGTAAGCGTTGATGGAAAGGTGTATATGGCATCAGAGGTTGACGGAGCAAGTTTTTTGGGATGGTCAGTAAGTGGAAGTGTTTCGAATTATGATCAAAGCAATTTGTGTTATGTCTTATATACTGAAGACGCAATTACAATAACCCCATTATATGAAGATGTGGCAATGATAACGGTCTTGGATTATCAAGGAAACGAGGCTGTACAGATTTGTGACATGCGAACAATAGGTGTCACAATGAGCAATGCTTCAATGTCTGTTGCTTTCGATGAACTCACTGGAGTGGATGATTATTATGTAAACAGGAAGATTGATGTTGATGATACACCATATTATTTTGTTTATTGGGCATACAAGCTTGATTCTGAGGAGTGGGTTGAATGTGTTGAGTTCACTGATTTGGAAATTTCAATTGAAAGCAAAATTGTAATCAAACCAGTTTATGAGATTGGGAAAATTTCTTTAACCATTGCAGATTTGTTGGACAAGACAATTTATGATGAAGATCAAATTGTACTTGAATTTAATTCAAATCAAATCACTATTGTGAACGGCTCGGAAACAACAAGCATTATTGACCCTGTTGCAAATTTCACGTATTGGGAAATTTCTTACAACTATGGTGTGAGTTATGAAAGTGTGGAAAGTGGCACTCAAATTACAATCAAACGCGGTGATGTGATAATTTTGAGAGCTGTTTATATGACAAACTGGTAAATTTAAAAATAAAATATTAATCAAAAAAGACGAATAACAATTAAATCTGAACCGCTTCGGATCTATTTGTTGTTCGTCTATTTCTATTTTGTGTTGTTATTTATTTTTTATGCGTGATTTTTAGAAATTATTTTTGTGATTCTGAGTAAGTGTGGAGCAGTGTTTGAACTTTGTTGAATTTGGCTTCATCAAACACATATTGTTTGCGTGGCTTTACGAAGTTTGATGATCCTCGTGGTTCGCTTTCATATCTTGGAATGAGTTGGACATGATAATGATTCATTGGACCATCTGCCATGGTGCAAAGATATACCCTGACGCATCCATAAACTTCTTTTAAAATATTCATGCATGCTTTTGAAAAACGTACTATTTTTTCATTGATTTCATCTGGGGCTTCCGCCATGTCATGAAAGTGTTCTTTGGTTGAAATCATCATGTGGCCATCTGCTCTTGGGTTTGGAACAAACAAGCATTCAATCTCAGAATCTTCATAAAATTTGAGAAGTGTGTCATCACCATAAAGCGCGCCATTTGTCGCTCTGTCAAAGCAGGTTGGGCAAACACCCATGTCTGTGAGTTCTCCTGGAGAGAGTTTGACCAGTTTTTGCACATCAAGCTCATTAATGTTTAATTGATATTTCATAATTATTTACCTCGCTCATGAAATAATCATAGCATATTACAAATTCAAATGTAAAACAATTCAATTTATTTTGATAATGAAAGAAAATATTATATAATAAAATCATGGAAAACATTGTGAAAGAAATTCAAGAGTGCAGAAAGTGTGGTGATTTGCCGAAGCTTGCATGCGATTCAATCAAGTTTGGGAAGAGCAGAGTTCTTGTGCTTGGGGAGTCACCTGCAAAAGACGGGTGGATTCAAAGTGGCAGGGCGTTTTTTAACTCAAGTGGGAAATTGCAAGCAACTGGGAAAGTTTTGAATGAACTTCTGGGGACATGTGGGCTTTCGATTGACGACATCAATTTCACTGAGTGTTGCAAGTGCATCATTTCTGACCGCAAGAGTTTGAGAAAATGTATGGCGAACTGCAAGCCGATTTTATTTGCTCAGCTTGATGCTTTTGACTGTGACATTATTCTTCCGATGGGGCAATTCCCGACTGAAGTTATTCTTGGTGAAAAAATCAACAAGCTCAAGGATTTTGTGGGGCGAGAATTTCTTGTGGATTTTGGGAAAACGAAGAAACTTGTGATTCCGATTTATCACACATCACCTGCAAATCCACTTTGCAGGAAAGGCAACATTCCAATATTTGAAAAAATAAGCAAAATAATTAATCAATAAAAAACAAAAAATTACGCATTCTTGATCAAAAGAGTGCGTTTTTTCTTTGTTTTGATTTATGATTTTGTTGCGAATGCAATTGTTATTGTGATAAAATAACAAAAATGGAGGATGGCATCTGTGAAAATTTATGGCATTAAGTTTGTTTCTTCAATTGCAACACTTTTGAGCAATCTTGTTTATAATTTTCACAAGAAAGTCCAAGGTGTGAAGACCATCAACAATGTGGCATACAAAGAAAATGGAAACAAATTTCACAAATGCGACATTCATTTTTGTGATGAAGGGGTTAAATCACAAGAAAAGAAGCCTGTCATGGTTTATTTTCATGGCGGCGGTTGGTCGGTTTATACCAAAAACATTTTCACCACACTTTGCAGGCGGTTTGCCGCAATGGGGTATGTTGTGTTTAACTGCAACTATCGATTAGCGCCAAAGTGCAAAATTGACAAAATTATGGATGATGTGCTTGATGCAATCAAGTTTGCAAAAAGCAAGGCTCACGAATTTGGTGGAGACGAGAGCAAAATTATTCTTGCGGGAGACTCATCTGGAGCGCACATGGCGATGCTTGCGACAGTTTTTGCGAAGAATGAGATGGATGGTTTTTCTCATGACATTTTTGAGTCGATCAAAGCAACGGTGTTGTTTTATGGCGTTTTTGATTTTGAAACTGCGCTTAAGTCAAAATTCATCAACATCAAAACATATGTAAATTCTTGTTTGCGGGGCAAAGAGGGGACGAGTGAGCGCAAGGCTGATTTGAAAAAATATTCACCGCTTTGTTATGATCTTTCTGGGCTCAAAAACGTGTTTATTGCAAGTGGTGGTGTGGACAAGTTGCACAAATCACAAAGTTTGAAGCTTTCACGCGAACTTGAGAAGTGTGGGTGTGTTCACAAGAATGTCTTTTTTGACGACAGGGAGCTCAAAGCGATTCATGCATTCATGGCAATTGACGGAATTGAGACGACAACAAAAGTTCTCTTGGAGCTTGAAAAATTTTTGGCGGAGAATGTGAAATAATGAGTTATTTAATTTTAGGTATTATTATTTTTGGTGCTGACCAGCTCACGAAGGTTTTGCTTTTTGGCAAAGAGATGAGCTTGATTGGTGATTTTTTGTGGCTGAAGCGTGCGGGGCTGAACACTGGAGCAGCTTGGGGCAGTTTTGATGGTGGCAGATGGATTTTTGTGGCAGTGAGTGTGGTGATTGCTGGGCTTATTGTTTATTTGATGTTTTCAAAAAAACATTTCAAGTCAAGGTTTTTCAAGCTCTCGCTCGGGATAATGCTTGGGGGGCTTCTTGGAAACTTATTTGACCGAATTGTGCTTGGTGGAGTCAGGGACTTCTTGGCGTTCAACTTTTTTGATTTTCCGGTGTTCAATGTGGCAGACATTGCGATCACTGTTGCAACAATTATGCTGATTGTTTACATCATATTTTTTTATGGCAAAGACGAAGCAAGGCTAAAAACAAAAGGAGAAACTGATGATGGAAAGGACAATAATTGCAAGTGAAATTAGTGAACCCGTGAGGCTTGATGTGTTTCTTGCTGATGTGCTTGAAGACTGGACAAGGTCACAAATCAAGCTTCAGATTGAAAACGGTGGTGTGAAGGTGAGCGGGAAAGTGATCACAAAAGCTGGAGCACTTGTCAAGAATGGAAACATTATTGACATCAATTTCCAAATTTGTCCCGACATTTTGAATGTTGAGCCAGAGGACATTCCGCTTGACATTGTTTTTGAAGACGAGCACATTGCGATCATCAACAAGCCGCAAGGCATGGTTGTGCATCCAGCGCCTGGGTCAAGAGAACACACGCTTGTGAACGCGCTTTTGTTTCATTTCAAAGAGATTAGTGACGGAACAGGGACTGCGCGTCCTGGGATTGTGCACAGGATTGACAAAGACACATCGGGGCTTTTGGTGGTTGCAAAAAACAACAAGGCTCACGAAAGTTTGGCGGCTCAGATTGCGGAGCATTCATGTTTCAGGCACTACTTTGCGCTTGTTGAAGGCGAGGTGAAAGAGTTTTCGGGAACAATTGACAAGCTAATTGGCAGGGACAAAAAAGACCGCAAGAAAATGGCGATTGCAGAGGACGGGAAAAGGGCGATCACGCACTTTGATGTGGTTCAAGTGTTCAAGGGCTTCACGCTTATGCATTTTCAGCTTGAGACGGGAAGAACGCACCAAATTCGTGTGCACACGAAAGACATGAACCATCCAATTGTCGGCGACAAGACATATGGATTTCAAAAGCAGAAATTCAACCTTGCAGGGCAGCTCTTGCATGCAGCAAAGCTTGAGCTCACGCATCCTGTCACGGGGAAGCGTATGATTTTTGAGTGTGAGCTTCCGGCACATTTTCAAAATGTGTTGAGCAAGTTGCATAAATTATAAAAGAATAGCAAAAATGTTTTACAACAGGAATAAATTTTGTTAGAATGAATTCATAAAAGTGAGGTATATGTTATGAGCAAAACTACAACAACAAAATCAGCACACGGGGCAGGCTGGCTGATCAACTTGATTTCTTTTGTGGCAGTTATCTGCATTGGTGTGGCACTCATGCTTTCAAAGATTGGAGCTCTGGGGGCAGTTTCAGGAGCGCTTCTCACAATTGCGCAAACAATTGCGTACATTGTTGTGTCAGTTGTGTCATTTTTCTATGTTTACAGAAAGAAAAATGTGTGGATTTGGATTGTTTGGGCAGTTTCAATTGTGCTTATTGTGCTTTCATATGTGCTTGTGTTTTAAGGGGTAAAAAAGTATGGATATTCGCAAATTATGTAATATTTTGACCATTATTGATTATGCGGTTTTTGTGCTTGCAACAATTTTTGTGCTTATTTTTCAATTCACTGGTCTTCCAATTTTTGTGACGCTTTCACTTGTGATTTACACAATTGGTTTTTTGCTTGTGGCAAGTGTTGCTGTGTTCAAGATTTATGACGCATATTTGAACAAAATTGATGCAGCAAAAATCAAGGATGACGACAAAAGGCAAGCTGAAATTGAAAGAATTTCAAAAGAGCGCAACATGGAAATTGTGAAGCTTTGCTTATCCGCAGTGTTTGCGATTTTCACATTTGTGGTTTTGATTTTGTACTAATCCATTAAAGAAACAATTTAATTATTGATAAATCAGGGTGGCTGTTGCCACTCTTTTTTTTGAGAAAAAAATTGCAATATTTTCTTACATTTTTTGTAAGTTATTATATGCATACCAAGATATAATAAAATAAATTATAAAAAAATTACAAAAAAATTCAAAAAATGTACTAAATTGCTTGACCTTGGGGGGGGGGGGTAATGTATAATAACTATAAGATATAGGATTCGGCTTGAAAAAAATAAAATTGTGTTTGAAATGAGAGATTTTTAAGTCTGCTTTGCACAGAGTTGGAGAGGGAGAAGAGTGGATAAGAAAA
>JAFTJJ010000020.1 GCA_017456465.1 Clostridia bacterium
CGATTGTTGACACAATCAAAAATGTGAAAATTGGAAACAAAACTCCTGCAAAAATATTCATAAGCGTCCCAGAAAAAAACACCATAATTGGAGAAAATGTTGCCACACTTTGCACAGAACCAACAGCTGTCAAAAGGGTAATAATTATTGGATAAATCGCATTAAGTTGTCCAGATAATCCTTCAATAGTTTCCTTTGAAACAAGAATAATATCTCTCACAAGCACTGAAACAATAATCACAATCACCGCAAGACATGCAAAATAAATCACATCTGACACTGACCCACTTGTTCTTGCGGGTGCGAGTGAAGACATTAAATTGCAAAGCAAAATGATTACAAGAATCATAACAAGAGGAGACAAAATTTCTTTTAAAAGATCCCCAAACTGAGACTTAAGATTTTGAAATAACAGATCAAAAGAAAAGACTTCTTTGCCAGCGATCACATCTGCAATCATAGCCTTGAAATCTGCAGCCCCTCCAAGAGAAATTCCCATTTTTTGCATTAATTCATCAATCTCTGAAAAGTCAATATCATTCAAAATATCATTGGTATTTTCTTCAAGCTCCACTTTAATATTCTCTTCATCATCACTCGTTGCAATTGCAAATGGTAAAGAATTTTCCAAAACACAAAAACACATAAAAAACGCAAAAACAGCAACAAAACAGCGAAAAATCCGCTTAATTTTGCTCAAATTAGAGAAATTATTGTTTGAAATAAATATCTTATTATTGGGAAAGCCATAACACATAAAGCAATCTTTCCTCCTAAAATCACTTTGTTTGCCACAAATTTGTTCCCACTGTCCTCAGCGATATCAGCACAAAACTCAGTCACATATCCAACACCAATCACCTTCACAATTGAAGAAATAATTGATGAAGAAATATTTGCATTTTCACTCAAAAACCCAATCCCGTCAAACAGCTCTGTAATCCCATCAATCAAAATATAAAAAATAATCAAACCGCCACAAATATTAATCAGCAGCGAAAAATCACTTCTTGAATTTTTCAAAATTGAACTCAAGATCACCGTAACAATTCCGACACCCAAAATCTTGAAAAGCAACTTTTTTATTTCTCCCTTTTGCTCAAAACAAGTTGAAAAGCAACTTAACATTTTCAAACAGTTCTCCAATCATTGAGAGAACCATTGCAAGCACAATAACAAGCCCGGCAAGATTCGTAAGTGTTGCAATTTCAGACTTCCCCGCATGTGAAAGAATTTGATTAATTACTGTTGTAAGAATACCAATCGCCGCAATTTTGAAGATAATTTCAACACCCATCAAAACGCCCTCCCTTTATACAATAAGTATGCAAACAATCACCCCAATAGAAACAGAAAGTTTGAATGCAATGTTTCCTTTTTGTTTTTTATCTTCAAGAGATTGATTATGCCTCTTCACCAATGCTTGCCGTTGCCCCTCAATCATCTTCACTTGAGACTCAGAGCAACTTTTCCCGAGCGATTTTAAAAAATGAAATATTTCTTGCTTCTCACTGTTTTTAAGTTCTGCCATCAATTTTATTTCACTAAGGTCACACAATTCAAAACTTTCAGACAAAACCAATTCCTTGATTTTTTTAAAATCATCAACGTACTTACTTTGAACATCCAAAACAAATTTATCAAAAATTCTTCCAATATCATCTGAAAAATAAGAGATGTTGTCAATTGCAAACCCTGCAAAACTCACAAAAACATAAAAACATTCTTCGCGTAACTTATATTTCAGCGATATCATTTTGCCAACATAACCACTTGCAAAAATCACAAGACATATGATTGCACAGATCATTACCGTTCACCTCGCTCTTCAAGAATAAATACACTTGAAGCTTTGATCAAAAATCCCTTCACACTTTCCCATTCTCTCGAGTTTTGATAAAACCACATAACGTTCAAAAGCTCGATATTCAATCAGTTTTTGAAAGTTTGGATTGCTTGTTATCTTTTCAAAGCTGTCTGAATGAGCACTTGCAATAACCCTCACTCCAGACTTTAACGCTGACAAAACGCATTCAATGTCTCTGTCACCCGATATTTCATCAGTAATGATACAATCTGGCGCCAAAGACCTAATTCCCGCCTCAAAACCAAACTCTTTTGTCGAACCTGAAATAATGTCACAAAAAGCACCAACATTAATTGTTGGCACACCATTTTTCACTCCAGCAATTTCATATCTCTCATCAATCACAAGAATATTTTGCGGACGAGGTTCCTTACTCATTTGATAACATAGATCACGCAAAAATGTCGTCTTTCCAGCCCCAGGCGGAGAAATAACGAGCGTGCTTTTCACACCATCAACACCCTTCAAAAATTTGTAAACACTTGCACTACAATTCAAAACAACATGAGGAACTCTAATGTTCACAGAATAGATATTTTTGATTGACTTCAAGTTTCCGTACACTTCACTCACAATCTCACCCGAAATACCGATTCTATAGCCTTTTTCAGCCGTTATAAACGCTTGCCTGATCTGATTTTCAACCGTATAAAGTGAATGCTTGCTAGCAACGCTCACAACCCTTTCAATATCTTCCCTGCAAGCAATTGCAAAACTCCCATCATTTTTCTTCAAACAAACATTAATTCCTTTAACATTCAAAACAACGGGAGAACCAATCCTGAGACGCACCTCACACACATCACCAAAATCAACTCTTTCTGAAAGCAGTTCAAAAACTTCATTAGACAATAGACTTTTTAACATAATAAAGTTTATTGTTTCTCCAAAAATTTTATGAATTTTACACACAAAAAAACCACACTCAACCCGTGTGGTTTTTCTTTTTTTTCAAAATATGCCGTTATGCTCTTGACATATATGTTCCAGTTCTTGTGTCGATTCTGATTCTTTCACCATTGTTGACAAAAAGTGGAACTTGAAGCACAAGACCAGTTTCAACAGTTGCTGGTTTGTTTCCAGCTTTTGATGTGTCACCTTGAACTCCTGGTTCACATTCAACAATTGTGAGTTCAACAAAGTTTGGTGGCTCAACACTGAATGCTGCACCTTTGTAGAATTGAATTGTAACATTCATGTTCTCTGTGATGTAAAGAAGTGCGTCTTCAACTTGGTCTTTGTTGAGTGGAACTTGTTCATAAGTTTCATTATCCATGAAATAGTACAAGTCGCCATCATTGTAAAGATAAGCCATTTCTTTTCTTTCAATATGAGCTTTCTCAAATTTTTCAACTGGGTTGAAAGTTTTTTCAATAACTTGACCAGTAACAATATTTTTGAGTTTTGTTCTTACAAACGCTGCACCTTTGCCTGGTTTTACATGCAAAAATTCAACGACAACATAAATTTTGCCTTCATATTCAAAAGTAATACCTTTTCTAAGATCGCCTGCAGTAATCATAATTTTCCTCCGTTAATTTACTTTTCGCTTTGCTATTATAACACACATAATATCATAAAATCAATTGCTTTTATATTTTTGTTTCAAAAATTTGCTTCATTTGAATCGCATCATCAGTTTGAGACCCTCTCGACTCGCAAATCACTGTTGCATTCACCCCAAGTTCCTTGAGCGCCTCCGCAAGTGGTTCAAAATCTGGTCCATACTCATTATCCTCTTCAAACGTCAAATGTTTAAGTTCTCCTTTTGGCCCATACATAATTTTTGAAAAGTGAATGTGAACATTTTTGTATCTGTCACCAATATACTTTTCTAAAGTTTTGAAAACTTCAATATAATCATCTTTAGTCTTGAGAGTTCCACCAGTAAACGAGTTGATGTGACCAAAATCAAGTGTTGGCATAATTCTTGGATCAAGTGCACACATTTGTGCAACTTCTTCAACAGTGCCAATTTGACCATGCTTTCCCATTGTTTCAGGACAAATAAACATGTCATCAAAACCATATTCATCCAAAATACCAACAAGCGTTTTGAGTCTGTCCATGGTGACTTCAAAAGCCTTTTCTCTTGTTTGTTTTGTGAGACTTCCTGGATGAAACACGAGTTTTTTTGCCCCCATAAGCCTCATTTTCTGCAAACTCTTTATAATATAACCATACGATTTTTCAGCCATCATATCATCTGGATTTGCAAAGTTGATGAAATAAGGCCCATGAACAGTGAGTTCAATACCATGTTTTTCAAAAATTTCCCTGTATTGACTTGCTTTTTCATCAGATAAAAAGATGCCCTTATTAAACGCATATTCAAAACTGTCAAGACCTTGTGCTTCAAGCCATTCTGGAATATCTTCAACACTTTTGTGATCACTCAAAAACCTGTCACAGCACCCCGATGGTCCAAATTTCACCATAAAAAACTATTCTCCTTCAAACAAATTCACCTTGCACTTCAAGTATAACCCATCGCTTTCAAAAAGTCCAAACAATTTACCACCAACATAACCCAAAAATTCTTGATTCTTTGCCAAGGCATAGTTTAATGCACTAACACTCACACCATTGATCACTTTTTTGATGTCGCCTTCCACGAAATCAACACGTTTCAAATGCCCAAACACATTTTCAACAGAAATTAAATAGTTTTCTGGATTGTTTTGAATTTGATCAATTGTCGCAGCATTTTTAATTTCAAATGGCCCACTCTTTTCACGAATAATCACAGGAACGTTCGCAATTTCACCAAGTTTGTGAGCAATGTCAACAAGCAGTGTCCTGATGTATGTTCCAGCAGAACAATGAACCCGAAATGAAAATGCATTTTCACGAACATCTTCAATCAACTCAATTGAATAAACATGGACTGTTCTCGACTTAATTTCCACGTTTTTCCCAGCTCTTGCAAGTTCATACGCTTTCTTGCCATCAATCTTAACAGCAGAAAAAACTGGTGGAATTTGATTGATTTCACCAACAAAATCCGACAAAACAGATTGAATTTTTGCGCGAGATATTTGCGTTTGTTGAGTTTTTAAAACATTCCCCTCACTGTCAAGAGAGTCCGTTTCAACCCCAAACTCAGCAACAGCAAAGTAAACCTTGTCTTTGTTTAAAAAATAATCAAAAAATTTGGTTGCTTTCCCAACAGCCACTGGCAAAACGCCAGAAGCCGCTGGATCAAGAGTGCCAAGATGCCCAACTCTTTTTTCTCTCGTTGCTCTCTTGATCTTTGAAACAATAAAAGTTGACGATGAACCAGTTGGTTTCAAACAATTAAAAAATCCAATCATATCAAAGTGTCCCTTTGATGAGTTTTTTTGCGTTCTCAATCACACCCTTCTTCTCTGCTTCAAAAATACAACGTCGCATCTTGCAACCAGCAGCATTTGGATGTCCATTCCCACCATAGACCATTGCAAGGCGTTTTGCACTCACATTACCCTTTGTTCTGAATGAACAAAAAACCGTGTTTGGAGTGAACTCAGTCATGAGCGCCACAACCTTGATTGTCTTCAAAGGCAGCGCAAGATCAACAAGCGACTTTGTCATGAAAAGTTCAATGTCAAGTTTGCAAATGTCTTCATAGCTAAGAGCAACAATTGCAATTTGGTCATCATCATAGAACTCAATTTTTGAATAACCAAGTTTTCTTACTTCAAATTCTTTTTTTGTTACACTGTTATAAAGTGGATATGTCACCGTCTCAATGTTTATCCCAGACTCCTCAAGCAATTTTGAAATAACAGAAAATGTCTTTGGCGTCACAGAAGAGAAACTCAATTTCCCAGTGTCTGTGTACATCCCAGTAATAAGACACCTTGCCATGTCTTGAGTGATTGCACTGTCTGTGTAAAAAAGATAATCAGCAACAAGCTCACTGGCTGATGACATCACACAAACAATGTTTGTTTTTGCAAATCTCGTGTTAACTTCGTGATGATCAAATTGAACACTTTTGAGTTCATATTCATGCACGAGATTTTTGTTTGCACCAAGTCTGAATTCATCCGCTGCATCAGTAAAGATAACCAAATCATAATCTTTGAATTTTTTGTTATTAATTTCTTCAACAGAAGGAAGAGATCTAAGGTTTTCTGGAATTACGGAATCAATAAAAATATCGACATTTTTGCCGATATTTTTAAGGTGATGATACATTCCAAGAGATGATCCAAGTGCATCACCATCCACATTAATGTGAGATGAAATTGCAATTGTGTTTGCTTCTGCAATTTTTGCAAAAGCCTCATCAAACAAATTATTCATTATTTTCTCCAATATTCAAACTATCAATCAAATTCATAATTCTTTCACTATCTTCAAAACTTGTGTCAAACTTAAATATCAAGTTTGGAACAGTTCTGAGTCTCATCATGTGAGAAAGTTCAAATCTAATGAATTTTGCCGATTTTTCAACGGCTTTAAAACTTTTAATTTTTTGTTCTTCATTTCCAAGAACACTGACATAAACCTTTGCTTCAGCAAGATCAGGTGCTGTGTCAACTTTGTTCACTGACACAATCACACCATCAATGTCTGGATTGTTAAGTTTGTTATTGATGATTTCAGCAATGCATTTTTGAATTTCTGCATTGATTCTGCTCATTCTGACGTTTGCCATTCATGAGTCTCCTTTAATTAATTCTTTCCAAAATGTAAGTTTCAAAAGTGTCGCCAACAATGAAATCACTAAATCCATCGAACACAACACCGCACTCATATCCAGCGTTCACTTCTTTTGCCTCGTTCTTTTCTCTTTGAATTGTTGAAATTCCGCCTTCAAACAAGAGTTTGTCTTTTCTGTAAACTCTAACTTTTGCATTCTTTGAAATCTTGCCGTCGGTAACATAAGTTCCTGCAATTTGACCAACCTTGCTTGCCTTGAACACCATGCGAATTTCAGCATGACCAGTCACAACTTCTTTGTATTTTGGAGTTTTCATTGAATCAATCTTCTTTGTCACAAACTCAATTGCTTCATAAATGATTTTATGGAACTTGATGTCAACATTTGACTTTTCAGCAATAATCTTTGCCTTGAAATCTGGTTTCACATTAAATCCAATAATAACAGCATTTGAAGCACTTGCCATCATGACATCGTTTTCATTGATTGCACCAACACCGCAGTGAATTGGACGAACCTTAACTTCTTCATTTTGAATTGCTGAAAGTGATGCTTGAAGAGCTTCAAGTGAACCTTGCACATCTGCTTTGATGATGACATTAAAGTCTTTGAATGATGCATCTGCAATTTTGTTCATAAGAGCATCAACAGAAAGGTCAGCAGATTTGATCATGCTCTTTCTTTCTTTTTCAAGACGCTCAGCTGCCACTTGTTTTGCAAGGTCGCTGTCCACAGCATAAAGCTGATCGCCAGCACCCGGCACACCAGTGAGTCCAAGAATCTGAACTGGAGTTGATGGTCCAGCTTCCTTCACATGAGCACCTTTGTCATTGATCATTGCACGCACTTTTCCGCTGCACGTTCCAACGACAACGTTGTCACCAACTTTGAGCGTTCCGTTTTGAACAAGCACTGTTGCGACACTTCCCATTCCCTTGTCAAGACGAGCTTCAATGATGCTTCCACTTGCTTTTCTCTTTGGATTTGCTTTGAGGTTTTGATATTCAGCAACAAAAAGCACCATTTCAAGAAGTTTGTCAACATTTGTGCCTTGTTTTGCAGAAATTGGAACCATGATTGTGTCCCCACCCCATTCTTCAGGCAAAACATCATATTCTGTGAGTTGTTGTTTAATTTTGTCAATGTTCGCAGTTGGAACATCAATCTTGTTGATTGCAACAAGCATTGGAACTCCTGCGGATTTGATGTGTTTGATTGCTTCAACGGTTTGTGGCATCACACCATCATCAGCTGCAACCACAAGAATCGCAACATCTGTAAGCTTTGCACCACGCTCACGCATTGCAGTGAATGCTGCGTGACCCGGTGTGTCAATGAATGTCACATTTTCGCCATTTGCAACAATTGTGTAAGCACCAATATGTTGAGTGATTCCACCAGCTTCCCCAAGAGTCACATTGGTCTTTCTTATTCTGTCAAGAAGAGATGTTTTTCCGTGGTCAACATGTCCCATCACAGTCACAACTGGAGGACGCTTCACAAGATCTTTTTCATCATCTTTTTCTGCAGCATGCATTTCAGCCACTTTTTCTTCAAATGTTTGTTCAAGTTTTTTCTCAAGAGTAACTCCAAGCTCTGAGCAAATGAGTTCGGCAGCTTCAAAATCGATGTTTGAGTTGATGTTGACCATCATTCCAAGCATCAAGAACTTGCTCATGATTTCAGCAACAGATCTTCCTGTTTTCTCTGCAAGGATTTTGACTGTCAAATTGTCCGTTGTGATAACGGCATGGTCAATTTTTGGAGCAACAATTGTTTGAGTTGCTTCTTTTGTCTTTTTCGATTTCTTTCCTCTGACAACTCTGTCTTCATCAAACTTTGACTCATCTTCAACATAACCACGCATAACAAGCGCTTTTTTGTTCATTGATTTCTTTTCATCAGCAGGCTTGTCTTTGAACACTTTTTTCTTCACATGAGAAGCACCTCTTGCAAGCTCACTTGCATCAATCGTTGGTTGAACTTTTGGTGCTCCACCTTGTTGAGGTCTTTGAGAACCAGAACCTTGAGGACGTGGGCCATTTCCAAATGGACGACCGCCTTGAGCACCATTTGGTCTTTGCATTTGACCACTTTGTCCAGGTCTTCCAAATCTTTGACCTTGAGTCCCAGTGCCCATTGGTCTTGGTCCTCTTTGTGTGTTGTTTCTGTCAGGAGAGACATCAAAACTTCTGATTTTTGATCGATTTTGATTTTCAGCAAATCTGTTTTCTCTTTGTGCAGCCTTTTCTGCATCAAAAGAAGGAGCCTGCACTTTTGCTGGTTCCACTTTTTCTGCCTTTTGTTCCACAACCTGAACTTTTGTTTCAACTTTTGGTTCTGGCTGCTTCATTGCAGAAAAACTTGCACTCTTTTCCCTAAGCCCAGAAATGAGTTGTTCGATTCGGCTCTTTGCTTTTTTTGCACTCATGGCAAGAGATCCAAGAGAATTCGTCTTCACCAAATTTTGAACTTCTTTCAAATTGTTAAATTCAATTTTGTCTTTTTTCTCAGTATTACTCAAGAATTGTGTCCTCCAATGTTTTTAAGCCAGTCATAACGGCTTTTTCTAAATTTGCGTCAAGGATCAAAAAAACCTTGATCCTGTCACTTTGAACAATTTGTTCCATGATTTTTTCATGAATAATCATCACTTCGGAATTTGTTTTTGATGCATGATTGTTAAGTTTGTTCAGTGTTCCATCTGATATGCTTCTTGATACTATTATAACACCTTTTTTGTTTGTTTCAAGTACCTTGTCTGCACCAAAATAGATATTTCTGGCTTTTTTTGCAAAACCAACATAAGAAACAAGTTTCAAAATGTTTTTATTATAACTCATTTCTGATTCTGTCATAAACATCCTCACCAAAATTAGTTTTGAATGCACGATTCAAAGCTCTCACTTTGTACATCTTCTCCAAGCACAGAGGGTCTGCACAAACGTAACATCCTCTGCCACCAGTTCTTCCTGTTTTGTCCACACAAATGTCTCCATTTGACAATTTTGCAATTCGAATAAGATCACTCTTGTCTTTTTTTGATCTGCAGACAACACAGGTTCTTTCAATTGGATTATTTTTTTTCACTCGCAATTATTCCTCTTCACTCAAGTCATCCAAATCAACAGCAGAGAAAAGGCCATCAAGATCATCAAGTGAAACAGTTTCAGTTTCTTCTGGAACACGTTGAGCTTTCTCCATTTCTTCTCTCGCCTTTGTTTCAGACTTCACATCAATCTTCCATCCAGTAAGTTTTGCGGCAAGTCTAACGTTTTGTCCACTCTTTCCAATTGCAAGTGAAAGCTTGTCATCAGGAACAATAACCCTTGAAGATTTGTTGATTTCATCAATTTCAACGCTCACAACTTTTGCTGGTGAAAGCGCACGAGCAATATATTCAAATGGATCATCTGACCAAATGACAATATCAACTTTTTCACCTGCAAGTTCTGCGACAATACTGTTCACCCTGACACCCTTTGCACCAACACATGCACCAAGAGCGTCAACGTTTGGATCAACTGAAGTGATTGCAATTTTTGTCCTGTAACCAGCTTCACGTACAATGTTTTTGATCACAACAATGCCTGACTCAATCTCTGGAACTTCATTTTCAAAAAGTTTTTTCACAAAACCAGCAGAAGATCTTGAAACAATTGCTTGAACACCTCTTGCAGTTTCGCGAAGTTTTTTGACATAAACTTTGATTCTTGTGTTAATGTCATATCTTTCTGAAGGAAGTTGATCACTTGGCATGAGCACACCTTCAATGTTTGTTCCAGCAAGTTCAATAAAGAAAGTTCCATTGTCTTCACGACGAACAACACCAGTCATGAGTGTGTCAACCTTGTCAGAAAGTTCTGCAAACGCAGCATTTCTCTCAGCTTCTCTGAGCTTTTGAGTAACAACTTGCTTTGCAGTTCCTGCAGCAATTCTTCCAAATTCCTTTGGGGTGATCTCTTCTTGAACAGTGTCTCCCACCTTATATGTCTTTTTGATTTCTTTTGCCTCAGCAAGAGAAATTTCTGTGTCTGGGTCAACGACTTCTTCAACAACAGTTTTGTAAGCAATAACCTTGATTGTGTTCTTTTCAGGAACAAGTTTCACAGTCACAGCCTTTGCTTCACCAAAATTCTTTTTGTAAGCCGCCACGAGCGCACTTTCAAGTGTTTCAATGAAAAAATCTTTTTTGATTCCTTTTGTGTTCTCAAGC
>JAFTJJ010000021.1 GCA_017456465.1 Clostridia bacterium
AACAATCAATATATATACCGCCGAGGCAGATACAACATATCTTTCATTTGAATCTGATGGAAATGGTGGTTATGCGGTATCAGCAAACGGAGGTCCAACTGGAGAAATTTTTATTCCAGCAAAATATAATGGCAGTGCAGGGCTTTTGCCGGTGACAAGCATTGGAGTTGAAGCATTCCGTAATCGCACAGGTCTCACTGGCATAAACATTCCAAACAGCGTGACAAGCATTGGAAGTTCTGCATTCTATTATTGCACAAGCCTCACGGACATCAACATTCCAGACAGTGTGACAAGCATTGGAAGTCAGGCATTCTATTTTTGCAGCGGTCTCACAACTGTAACACTTGGGAACAGTGTTTCCAGCATTGAAAGTTCCACATTTACACATTGTTCAAATCTTACAACAATTAACATTCCAGACAGCGTGACAAGCATTGGAGATTCTGCATTCTTTTATTGCACAAACCTCACGGACATCAACATTCCAGACAGTGTGACAAGCATTGGAAGTCGGGCATTCTATCGTTGCACAAGCCTCACACATATTTTTGTGCCAAGCACAGTGACAACAATTAGTGCAGCATCTTATTCCGATTCGCCATTCTATCAATGTTCAAGCAGTTTGGTGATATACACCGGTGTTGCAAATGCAAGCAGTGTGCCAAGTGGATGGGGAACATATTGGTATTATTATGAAGATGGTAAAATCTTGACAGTCAAGTATGGTTATTCAAGAGCTCAGTACGAAGCGGAGGTTGGAATTTCAAATACAAGTGACCAAAGTCAGCAGGCACTCGCAAATCTTATTTCAAGAAGAAATGAGATGAAGAATGCGATTGTGATTGAAGTGATGATTGCGCTTGTGATTGTGAGCGCTGGGGTTGTGATCAATCTTGCAACAAAGAAAAAGAAGAATGAAAAGTAAAGTTTGTGAAAGAAAAGTTGGTGTTGAAATCAACGCGGAATTTTGACGACAAGGTGGCAAACAAGATTTTGAAACAACAAAAAAGAGGCAAATTTTTGCCTCTTTTTTATGTTTTATTTATTATTATTTCTTTTTGCTTGATGCTTTAGTGGCTGGAATGAAAAGTGAAATGCCACCTGCAAGGGCTGGGGCAATGAGGAGCCATGAGCCAATGCCAAACACGAGTTTTGCTGTTGTTTTTGCAAGTTCACCGGTAATGTTGTTTGCGCAAATTGCAATGATTGCAGAAATGAGGGCAACGACAGAACAAAGAACAATCAAGAATCCAACGAACTTGCTGATTTTTGAAATATTTTTGTTTTTCTTGTTTGCAATGTCGAGAACGAGAAGAACAATATAGACAAGAGCCAAAACTGCAAGAGCAACGACCATGATTGATGTGAGTGTCATCCAGAATGGAGCAAGTTCACCATTTCTCACAGCAAACTGGTCAGCAAGTGTTTCATAGTTGCCAAAAATTCCATACTCACCAACAATTGTTGTTGTGTTGCCAACAACTGTTTGTCCGACAAACATGCTTACAAAAGGAATCACAAAGCAAGGCACAAGAAGCAAGCACACAAGTCCACGCATAACTAAATTTTTGTTTTTCATTAATTTATTTCCTCCTTTTATTTGATTTTTGTATTTGAATTATACAAGAAATTTGTGTAATGGGGCAAACAAATTTCTAATGTTTTTTATTATATGGTGAAATTTCTCTTGGAGTGAAGAAATAAAAGCGAGAGATCTATATATTAAGCATAGTAACATATATAATATATATCAATTTATAATGCTGGTTATAATGCCGTTGTCATAGTCGAAATTTCAAGCATTAAAAAAAATAATTTTTGTTCTAAAAATCTATTG
>JAFTJJ010000022.1 GCA_017456465.1 Clostridia bacterium
CCTTGTGCGTGAAAACCCAACTCACAGCAACAATCGCATTCCCGCACAAACCATAAAAAACATACCCCAAAATCTCAACAACTTTGTCAGCGATGTCTGGCACAGCGTGTTCCTCAAAAACAGCCACAAGTTCAACATTTTCGCTTGCCACAAAAGTGTATAATTCTTCTGTGCTCACTGTTTCCCCGTTTACTTCCCAGCGCACAAACTTCCATCCACGCTTTGCTATTGCTTGCACAGTCAACATCTCGCCACTGCCAATCTCACCACCACCAAGAACGCTTCCGTGAGCATCGTCATCCGCATAAACTTCAATAAAGAAAGTAAATTTCCAAAATATAATTGTTCCTGACGCCTCTGGATAGTTCACACTGTCACTTGGGAAAAAGAACCAATGATATTCCACACCTTGTTCAAGTGGCGTGTCACTGCTCAGCACTGTGCCATCTGCCTTTTCAACTCTTGTTGTTCCAGAAATTGTTGCATCTGCTGCGCCTGTTGCAATAACCGTGAAGTTTGTGTCACCAAAAACTTTGCCACTTTCTTGCACTTTTTCATAACTAAAGGTTGTGCTGATTGCGGCTTTTTCAATTGTAACTTTGAGTTGGTTTTCGACATAATCTTCAGAATTCGTGTTGTTTGTTGCACGAACTTTGATCCAATAAGATCCTGCATTTGTTGGTGCATCACTCAGTGCCTCACCAATTTCGTTTGAGTTGTCCAAAAACCAAGAATGGGTGTAAGAAAAGTTCGTGTCGTCACCGTCAGTCGTGAATGCAACATCAAAATCGCCCGCACCCGCAACTCCCGCAAGAAGAGCTTCTCCATCAAACACAATGTTTTGCTTCACAACAAAATCAATTTTTGTGTTTTCAAGAACATAACTCTCGCTTGAGATGTCAAGAACACTTCCAGATGCTGTTCCCCAAAGCCCTTTTGTGTCGTTGTCATAAACATATTTGATTGTCGATCCGCCTGCAACAAAACTGAACCCAGAAGACATGTTCCCGCTGCCACCAGCCATGAACAACCCGCCACTTGATCCAACAGTTCCAGTGTCACTGTTCGTAACGTCCACCAAATAATTCAAACCACTTGCAAGTGACACAATGTTCCACATGTGTGGCTCACTCCCCATGAGCCCGCTTGCAAGATAACATTCAATCTCCGCGTGTGAAAAATCCGTCAGATCGCAAAGATACTTGAATGCTTTTGCATAGCCCTCACACACAACATTCGTTGATGGGTTTTTGTCAAAGACATAAACAATTTGCCATGGATCGCCATATGCGACACCGCCACTTGCAGCTGCTGTGTTGTATGTCACCAAATCACAAATTTCCTCGGCATATGCCCTGAGCTTGTGCACATCACTGTTTGATGCATGACTTTGGACAATTTCCCTTGCGTTTTGTGCAGCTGATTGAACAGCCAGCGCTTTTGTTGTGTCCACAGCAGGCGCACTTGGAACATATCCACTCGCCCTGTAACCTTCTGCAACCGAAAACATCATCTCGAACTCTTCAATGCTTGCACTTGACCCGCTTGGCACCACAATTGCAACACTCGAATGCATGAGATAGCCAACCGTTTTGTCAAACCAATAAAGCTCAAATGGATGGTCACTCATCAATGCTTCAATCACGTTTGAAATGCCAAATTGGGCATAAAAACTTGGAGTCACCTCGTCCACGTGTTCAATTTTTGAAAGACCAAGCTCACCTTTTGTCCAGCTCAACTTCGCCCCCCAACTTTCAAGAGTTGTTTTGTCAAAAGTGATTGACGCATCACTCCTGCTTCCACTCGCCAAACTCAAAATCAAGCTTTCAAGTGCCTCGAAAAGCTTCAATGACACACCTGAAAGCTGACTTTTTGCAGCAACAGTGCGAGGACGATTGCTGAAATTTTCCTCAAAAAGCACACTCTCTGCATATGCATCAAAAAGCTTGTCATTTTCAGACTCCGTCACACATTCTGCTGCGCTTGAGCTTGAAAATTGTGAAAAATTCACCCTCATGCCACTTGCTCCAAACAAAAATGCAATCACAACACACAAAAATGTTCCAATCCACTTGATCACTTGCTTTCTGTTTTTCATGTTTTTCTCCTTTGTTTTCAAAATTTACTTTCATCTTTGACTTTCGTCTTGTTTGTCTCCAGAATAATATTTTCCCTCAAACTCGTCTTCGGTGACAAAAATTGTGCTTCCAATCTCATAGCCTGAACACGAAATTGGATTGATCTCGCAAAGATCAAAATGCCTGTTGCCCTTTTCGTCTTCAAACTCCAAAATGTCCACAACAAAAGTCTTGTCTTTTTCACTCATCACGTCAATCACTCCGCGAACATAGTCCTTGACGCCATCTGGCACACCACGCTCAGGAATCCAACTCCTTGAAACCACAAACTCACCGTCCACTACAAACGCCCTGAATTCAACAGGAATGTGAGTGAACTCCTCGTCCCTCACAAGATTGAGATAAGGCTGAACCATCACTTCTGTGCTTCTTGGAAGCATTCCAAATCTGAAATCACCATGGTCTTTTGAAGAGTCAGTGATCACAATGTACATTGGTTCGTTAAAAAAATCCGAAAAATCGGCTTTATGGTTGCTCTCACCAAATTCTCCGTCACTAACAATCGGAGCAAGCTCACCGCCAAGCTTTGCTGCGGCAAGCACCTCGCATGAAAAGTTCTTCTGCTTGGTCTTGAAAAACACTCGTCCAAATTTCTGCTTGTAAGACTCAAAGTTGTCCAAAAACTCTCCAAGAGTTGTCAACTCCACATCGCGAAATGTCGGATTGATCGCATTAGCCCAGTTCATCACAAAATCATTTTCATCCTTTGAAACCACACAGTCAGCGCCAGCATTTTCAAGAGCGCTCAAAAGCGTGTCCATTTCAGGAATTATGCAACGCGGGAAAACCCTCTTGCCTTCAAGATCAATTTCTTGCTTGTGTGCGTCATAAAACTTTCCAGTCTCTTTCACAAATGCGGCAAATTTTCCAAGTTGCTTTGCATTGCTGATGTCAAAATTCATGTTGTCAAAAATGTGTGATCCGTGCCTTGCCTTCATCCCTGAAAAATCGGTTTGGTCAACATTGTCAAAACAAAAACAATAAAAGTCGATTTTTTTCATGCTCACATTTTTCCTTTTTCATTGCTTCACGACTCGCATATATTCAAGATAACAGTCAATCTCAAACACACAGTCCGCAATTTCAGTCACCACTGTGTGGATTTTTCTGTCCTCACTTGCAGAAATCCCTGCATCTGCCTCAAGCTCACTTGAAAGCTTTGCAATGATGGAATCCTTCACGTCTTCAACAGCAGTAATGACCTCTTTTTTTTCCGTCTCATAATATTTTATCACAATTTTCTTCATCGGTACAAATAAATTCGGAACAATAAACCCATGAGACTCCTCTTTTTCAAAAAAAACAAACCCACAATCCGAATCCGAAATCTCCGCACTCAAATTTTTCCCCAACAACTCAAACTGAACAAAAGATTTTTCTTTTCCTGTTCTTGCAAGCTCGATTGAAATTTCTGAATGAATGTAGCTTTTGTGCTTGAATAATCGCATCACTGCTGACCCCATCGCACGCTTCCCGTTTTCTCCAGCCACGAGCACTTGCCCCTTTTTGACAGTGTCGCCAGCCTTGACCATTGCTTTCCCACTTGACACCACAAGCTCTGAAACAATTCCGTTTTCAGGCGCAATCAAATCCATCGTCTCTGCAGTGTGGTCGCTTTTCAAAACACCTTCGTGCACTTCAACTTCGAGTTTTGTGCCCACAGATCGAATCGAACAACTCGAAATCCCCTCAAACTTCGCAAGAATTGCTCGCTCAGCTGATTGCTTGTCAACATGAGATATTTCCCCGCCCACATGCACGCCAAGCGTCTCAAGATAAGCCTCAAACTCATCAAAGTTGCTTGACTCAAAAATGCACCTCGAACCATTCTTGCACACATGATCTTTCGGGATCAAAATCTCAACAGTTGAAACATACCTTGTCCCGCAAAAAAATAAAACAAAACCAAACATTGCTCCAAAAATAATGCCAACCCAAGAAAATAACTTCAAAAATAACTCACGCTGACCATGGCGCTCAATGATCTCGACCTGAAAATTTGCAAATAAACCATGCTCCAAGATCTTTGCATGACCTGATTCACTCACAAAAAATTCGTGAACTCGCACACCTCTTTTCTTGAGCTTTGTGACAACAATCCCAATTTGTTGAGCTTTTGAAAGCTCACGCATGAAATTGAGTCCCACCACTCTCAGCTTGACATTAAACTTTGCAATGCTCCCCATCAGATCCCCTCAAATTCCACACTGAAAATTCGCCCAGAAATTGTGATGTCGTTTTTGTTCATGGCAGAAACCTCCAAAAAATCCCCCTTGATGATCGCCTTTTGATGCTTGCTTGCTTTGACTTGAATTTCATTTTCTGAAAGCAAAAGTACCCCTTGCATGTTCGTGATAAGAACAACATGACGCCCAACCACTTGCACCAACATCTCCCCAATCTCAGAAATGTCCTTCACTCCCACCGCTGATAACAATTCGTCAAACATACAATTCACCTCTTTCATGTTGACATTTGCTTTAATATATGAAATTAAAATAACTTTTTATAACTCGCCAATCAATAACCACAAATCACCCCACATAACTAATTCCTCCATCGCCTTCAATACTGACAAAAATTGGGATCATGATGTTATTTGTTGATGCTTCTTCCAAAGCAGTTGAAACGCCTTGTCCCTCGTTTCCAACAATGAGCATCATATTTTGAGGAAAATCATGGATTTCATAAATTAATGATGTTTTTACATCTGCCAAAAATTTTATAGCTTGACCCAAAACCAATCGTCACCAATAATTGCACTAATCTCCGAGACTCGCTTTAGATTTTGCATTAATTTAATAATTACACTGGCGGACAGAGTTTTTGTAAAATACAAAAAAACAAAAAAAATCCAGGCACGGGTTATACTTCCGTATTACCCTGTCTGAGCAATACAATATTGAATAACGTACGCATTAAAGCGCAAGTTTTGGTGCAATAAAAAGAACAAAATAAAAACGAGGCACGCCCTTGATCATACCCCCTCACACTTTGAAAACAAATTTGTTCATTCACATACCTTAGCTTAACGCACTACCGGGCAATGATTCACGTGTCAATATAAAACACACTATAAATTTCTTCTAACTGTATTTTCGGGATAAGTTTGTGCATTATACAAAAAAATAAGAAAAAGTCAGGCTGGCTCGTACTCCCTGTACTTGCCTGTCTGACTTTTTTGAAATTTTTGATGTAGAATGTGCGAAATCGTCCCGAAAATTAGTGGGCGTCACTCCACCTGTACGCCGCCTTAATCTCCACCTCAAGAGGAACTGAAAGCTTCATGGCATTCTCCATTTTGTCCTTGAGAATGGCACAAACTTCGGCTTCTTCTTTTGCTGGACAATCGACAATGAGCTCGTCGTGAACTTGCATGATCAGCTTGGCTTTGAGTCCTCTCTTTTCAAACTCATTTTTGACATTGATCATTGCAATCTTGATGATGTCAGAAGCCGAACCTTGAAGCGGCATGTTCTGACTTGCCCTTTCTGCTCTTGATCTTTCCATAAAGTTTGAAGAATTGATTTCAGGCATGGCTCTTGTTCGCCCCAAGATGGTTGAAACTCTGCCAGTGTCTTTTGCAATCACCACAAGACTGTCAAGATATGCCCTGATCTTTGGATGCAAGGCATAAAAGTTTTCAATGAACTCTCGTGCTTGCCTGTTTGAACACTTCAGGTCTGTTGCAAGACCAAACTCCGAAATTCCATAGATGATTCCAAAGTTCACAATCTTTGCAATTCTGCGCATAACAGGTGTCACACCAGACTCAGGAACATTGAACACAGCTGTTGCTGTCTGAGTGTGAATGTCAAGACCTTTTGAGAAGGCATTGATGAAAAACTCGTCGCCCGCAAAATGCGCGAGAAGCCTGAGCTCAATTTGTGAATAGTCCGCATCAATCAAGACATGGTCTTCGCGGCTTGCAACATAAATGCTTCTGATTTCTCTGCTCTCTTCACTCCTGATCGGAATGTTTTGCAGGTTTGGTTCAACTGAAGACAACCTTCCTGTTGTTGTGAGAGTTTGTTTGAATGATGTGTGAACAAGATTGTTTTTGTCAATGTGAACACGCAAACCGTCAATGTAAGTGCTTCTGAGCTTTTCAACTTTGCGGTATCTGAGAATAAGCTCAACAATTGGATGCGCCTCCACAATTTTTTCAAGTGTTTCTGCGTTTGTTGATTTCTTTTTTGAGTGAGGCAATGCAAGCTTGTCATAAAGCACTTCACCCAGTTGCTTTGGTGAGTTGATGTTGAACTCTTCACCCACCATGTCAAACACATCTCTTTTGATTTGCTGAACTTCAGCATTCAGCCTTTCCCCAATTTCTTCGTGTTTGCTTCTGTCAACCTTGAACCCCGCCTTTTCCATTGAATACAAAACTTCAACAAGAGGCAACTCAACTTCACGGTAAAGCTTTGTCATTCCAAGCTCGTCAAGTTCAGAGAGAAATCTCAAACTCTCAAGAAGCTCACTTGCAACTGGAGTTGACTTTGTGTCAGGAAGCCCAAGATCAGTGACACTCTTGATTGAAAGCCCTGACACAAGATGCTTCAAGATTGAAATGTCCTCATAGTTGTTGACTTCCACAACACCGTACTTGACAAGATAATGCAAAACACTCTTTGCGTCAAAAAAGACTTTCAAATATTTGTCGCTTGCCATAAAACTGCGCAAACGGTCAAACACCATTTCATGAGAAATCTCTGTTGAAAACAACTCTTTTCTTGCAAGCACAATGTACTCTTTTTCTGGATTGCTTGCAAGCATGAGATTGTCTTCTTCGTCAACAAAAAGAGCAAGCTTTTTGTCTTTTTCAACACCAGCAATAAACTCCGAAAGTTTTTCTTCTGAATCAATTTTCTCAGTCTCAGTGTCAGATTTCTTAAGTGACACAAACTTTTCACCAAAAAGCTCTGGACGCTTCAAAAGCGTTCTGAAATTATAGTACTCAAAAAATTCATAAACCTCAGACGAGAATGGGAACTCAAACTTTGCATCGTCAAGATTCACAGAAAGATGATCTTCACGCACAATTTTTGCCAGCTCACGGCTGATCAAAATGTCAAGATGAGAAGCCTCAAGCTTTTCACGAGTCTTTGCATCAATTTTTTCAATGTTTGAAAAAATGTTTTCAACAGATCCCCACTCACGAATGAGCGAGAGCGCAGTCTTGGGTCCAATGCCTTTTGCCCCAGGAATGTTGTCAGAAGTGTCGCCTTGAAGCGCCTTGAGATCAACAATTGCAGGAGCAGGAATGCCATATTCTTCTGCAAGCTCTGCTGGCCCCATGATCTTGACCTCACTCACACCTTTTTTTGTGAAATAAATCGTTGTTTTGTCGTCAATGAGTTGCAAAGTGTCACGGTCTCCAGTCACAATGATTTTTTCAGTGTCCGCAAACTTGGTGACAAGCATTCCCAAAATGTCGTCGCCCTCAAAACCAACTTGTTCCACCCATTCAATGTTCATGAGCTCAAGCATTTTTTTCAAAGGCTCAATTTGCACCTTAAGCTCGTCAGCCATTGGCTTTCTTGTCGCTTTGTAAGACTCAAAAAGCTTGTTTCTGAAAGTCTTTTTTCCTGCATCAAAAGCCACCACAATGTGCGTTGGCTTGATGTCAGTGATGATTTTCACAATTTGCATGGCAAAACCATAAACCGCGTTTGAATACTCACCTTGCAAGTTCGTGAGCAAAGGCAAAGCATAAAATGAACGATAAAAAACACTGTTTCCGTCAATCAAAACTATTTTGTTGTCCATAAAAAAACTCCTCTTTGTGTGTCATAACAAAATGACTGAGAAGCAATCTCAGTCATTAATTTTTTGTTAATTAATGGTTACCGCAACTTCGAAAGAATATTCATTTCCATTCAAAACATAAACAAACTCAAGAACATTTTCCCCAGATGCGATTGCCGATGGCAAGAGATATCCTTCAGTTGGATTTTCCTCAAGTCGAACGCCACCAAGAAACGCGCGAACATTGTTCATGATCTCTGTTTCTGAAAGCAACTTGTTTCCAAGTTTGTCATAAGCCACAAAAACCAATATGTCACCATATTTGATTGTGTCACTTGCATCAAAAACAGTTTTTTCCATGCGAACCTCTGCAATTCCTGTCACAGTTTCAGCATAAGTCTTTGCCACAAGGTTCAAGGTTTGCCCTTCGCACATAAACTTGACATAACCACTTTGACTCGCAGCCGCAACAAAAAATTCAGCTTTTCCGTCTGTTAAATTTGGATCGACAAATTCGCTCGAAACTTCAGTGATGTATTTTTCGACATCATAAATCAGCTTTTCTGTTCCATCTGAATACTTGCATTCAATGATGACGCCTCTCAGATCCAA
>JAFTJJ010000002.1 GCA_017456465.1 Clostridia bacterium
CGAACTGGAGGCGAAACTGGAATATAAAAAGCCAGCAATCCGAAACAGAAAACAAATATCCTGAAAAGAAACAAAAATGTTCTTCTTGCTTTTCATTTCATTTGCTTTTGCTCAAGATAATTCAAACGAGAATTGCACAAGTGCATTCTGCTCAGCCTGTGATGCCAATGACAACACAAAATGCACAGAATGTATTCGACATTACCAACTGAACTCGGAAAACAAATGTGTTTTCGAGAGAACAGACAAATATTGCTTAGAGTCCGCTGCTTAAGAAAAATGTGCAGAATGTTATGAAGGATTCAGAGTGAACACCGAAACAGGAAAATGTGAAATTGGGTATGAACCATGTTCAAACCGATATTCATATGAGAATGGCAAATATATCTGCGATTCCTGCAATGATGGATTTGCCAGAGGAGAAACAGTGTGCAAAGATTGCAAAGAGACCAACAAGTACTGCAAAATACTTGAAGAAGATGACTGTTTGAAATGTAAAGAATGTTATGAAGGGGCTGTGTTGAATGCAACAACATTCATTTGTGAAGTCACACCAGAGTATTATGAAAACAATGAAGAAGAGAGATGTATGATTGGATATACCAATATCAGTGGTATTTGTCAAAAAGGACACATCAAAGACTGTGTATACTATGATCCAGAAGATGGAGAAAAGTGTGCTCAATGCTTGAAAGGAGGAATTGTACAAAATGACACATGCACAGATGTGTGTAATGTTGAAGGATGTGATATTTGTGACCCATACAACCCAAACATCTGTGTTCAATGTAAGGTGTACAAGGAATGGAGACCACTTCCAAATGGAAAATGTGTGCAATGGGTGGAAAATTGTTGGTATTGTGGAATACTTGGAAAATGTGAAACATGTGAAAATGGATATGGAGTTGATGATAATGGAAACTGTGAACCGTGCAAATTAGAGAATTGCATGTACTGTGACCACAATTCATCAGAATGCAAAAATTGTTATTCTGGATATGGATATAGCGACACAAACAAAACATGTGTCAAATGTATTGACAATTGTGACGATTGTTATAATCCAGACAGTGGAAAGTGTGATAATTGTTTTGATGGATACGTTACATCAAGTGATGGGAAAAAATGTATCAAAAGAGTATTTGGATGTGATATCCATTTTGACAATGGAACATGTTCTCAATGCAAACGTGGATATGAACTGGAAGATGGTCAGTGTGTGACAGACGGATGTGAAATCAAAATAGAAGACAAATGCGTCAAGTGTATTTCAAACTATTATGACAGCGATTATTACTTCATGAAAGAAGATTTCACTTGTGGAAAATGTGATGATTCCTGCAATGAATCAAATGGATGCATTTCAGACAGTAAAACATGTGAATATCTTCCTAGAATAACTGAATGTGATAAATATGATGAGAATCTCCAATGTGTGAAATGTGATTCCGATTTTCCAAAAGACAAAGATGGAGAATGTGAAGAATATTCTGATTATGGAACAGGTTGTTATGAATACTCACCAAATGGTCAATGTTTGGTTTGTCTCTTAGTCAACCAAACAGAAGGAAAATATACTTCAAAATATGAATGGCCTGCTGAAGATGGTGAATGTTATATTCCCAAAAAATCAAATGGAGATAATATTGAATCAAATTCAAATGGAGATAACAAACCAAATGATGATGCGGCTGGAAGAACACAAATCATTGCATTTGCTTTGATGATTCTCTTCTTCATTGCTTTCTGAAAACAGCAATAATTCAAGTTGACGTTTCTTTGAACTGATTATAGTTATTTGAATGGATAAAACAAATCCGATCGTTTGAAACAAATGAAGTGGGTTCATCATGGGAGAATCGTTCATTCATCAAGAAATGGTCATTCGTGACGAAATTGTTCAGATGAACAATAAACAAATCAACATGATCTTTGAAACAATTGTTTGTTTTCTTGTTCTTCATTGTTTTCAATTGATTTGTCATGAAATACACAATACATTCTTTCAAAAAAAAACAATTCAATGTGAATATTGATGATTGTGATTGACTTCATTTCATTTGAATGAAGAGGAATCGTTTGATTGTGAATGGATTATCTCTTCCATACTTTCCACACAATGCATTCTCAATTCCTTTGTAATCAAATCCATAATGATAACATCGTCCTTGATTCTTGTTTTTCTTGGACAGCCAAATATCATTTCCAATTCCAAACAAATAATAAAGTGATTTCTCCCACAAGTAGAATCCACATTTCTTTCCTTCTTCATCAATATTGAATC
>JAFTJJ010000003.1 GCA_017456465.1 Clostridia bacterium
GTTCCAAGCGAATATCCAGTGTGATTAGCAAGGGTTGAGTCAGAATAATACTCAAAATAAGTATTAGCTCGAGTTAAGTTGAATTCAGATATAATATGGTTGTGACTACCAGTAATAAATAATACATCTTTATCCACAAACTTAGACACCATCATAGTATCCTTGGCCTGCATTGAATATGTTTGATTTCCATAATCGAATGATGCCTGAGCAAATACGAGATCCAAATGATTTACGAGGTCAAAGTTTGGATGAACAGTTATCTGAGGATAAGTTGCAGGAACTATTTCATAGAGACCCAAAAATGTACTTTTTTCAGTTGCACCAATGGCAATCGTACCATTAATTTCAACCTCACCATCACCAAATGTGACTTTATTACCCATAGCAACACTTGATCCAACATTAGAAGCTACGCAGTCCAAGATTTTAGAGTTTCCAGATATCTCAAGATCGTTTCGCGTTAAGTCGTAATTCAAACTAAGACTACCAACATTTACATCAATCTCAAAGCCACCATAGCTTCCAATTCCACCACCAGTGGTTGCCACACAACCACTTATGGTTCCACCAAGCATCCTAAGCACTCCAAGGTTAGCAATAGCGCCACCAAGTTGTGATTGCATTGTTGTTCCGTCTCCCAATATTTCAGCATTCTTAATTATTAGGGTTGCATCACGGTTGATAAATATATTACCCCCCGAACTTTTATTAAATGCCGTAGTTCCAGTTGAATAAGGAGAAGCGATATTGTGTGAAATTGTTGGCTTATACTCTTCACTGTTTTCATACTTACCAAGAGTAACTTCAGCTGTTCCCGTAATATACAAACCAGCACCAAACGCAGCATCCAAATTACTTGAATAAACTACTGTGTTGGCATTTATTGTACCATTGTAGATACTAGCCTTACCACCATTAATCGCGACACCCGCACCATAACCACTGTTCTCTTCGTGATTAACGGTTTCATTAATCTTGTTTGAATAGATATTATTATTTCCATCAAACACAGAAGTAACTCTGGCAAGCTCAAGTCCACCACCCGAAAGAACAGCCGTGTTGTCATGCACATTTCCACCAAGGATTTTAGCTGTAGCAGTATTTTCAGCAAAAGTGTCTCCACCGTTCATATACACGCCAGCACCAGACTCAGCTTGGTTTAAAGTAATTTCTCCGCCAGTAATTTCGAGATACGAATAAATTGTAGTACCATTAGATGTATAACTATTAAAACTCAAATGTATACCACCACCAAATCCATTGGCAATGTTTTCTGAAATCTTACCACCAGACAATAAAATATGTGTTCCAGTAGTTCCATAAATACCTGCACCTGCAAGAGTCGCACCTGACAATGATTCAGAATGCAATATATTATTAGACACAAGTCCATCAGTCATAGAAACCACAGCGCTTGTTGCACAAATACCCGCGCCATAAACACTCTTGTCTGCCGCTATAGTCTTAATTTTGTTATTGGAAATACTACCACCATCTACATTAAGTGTTCCTTTCAAGACATAAACACCACCGCCACCATTATTGGCTATGTTTGTTTCAATTTTAGCGTTAGAAGATATATTCAAAGTTGAGCCTGCGCCATTTAAGAAAACACCACCACCATTAGTAGTTGCGGTGTTTGCTTCAATTTTAGCATTAGAAGACATATTCAAAATTGAACTTGCGCCATTCAAGAAAACACCGCCACCATTAACACTTGTGTTGTTTTTAATTTCGCCACCAGTCATATTAAATGTTCCAGAGCAATAAACAGCACCATAGTATGACGTGTGCGAATGGATAGTTCCACCTTCCATTGTAAGTGTTCCACTATTGATTCTAATAGCTGTACCACTAAGAGTATAGCCATCAAGTGCGGCGTTTTCACAGATCTCACCAGAAGTAATTATTACTTCTGCGTTTGAATCAGATACACAAATAGCCCCACCGCCGCTTAAAATGTTTTTATAAATCTTACCACCGCAAAGTGTAAATTTAGATGAGGTATAAAGTCCGACACCCGCGCCAGAACTAGCGTTATTACCAGTATAAGTAACTCCGTCAACTGTGTTTTCACCAATAACACCCGAATAATGATAAACATTTGAATTTGTACCACTTACGTGAACACCGCCACCAAGTGAGCCATAATTTTCTGCAATAGCACCAGTAAAGTTTTGAGTTTTACCAATATTTACTGTTTTCCCACTTACAGATAGTCCACCGCCATCTCCGCTTGCTGTGTTTTTAGCAATTACTGCATTACCATAAATATCAAGAGGTGCTGCTGTAAAAATTCCTGCTCCAGTGTAAGAAGTGTTGTTTATTACCTGACCGCCAGAAATAGTAGAGGTCTCGGATGAACTTAAATATAATCCACCACCCGAACTACTAGCATGATTATCAGAAATTTTTCCACCACTCATATTGAGGGTAGAATCAACAAGACAAACGCCACCACCATTACCCGAATTTGAGCTGTTTCCAGATATAATAGCATTGCTTTGCAGGTTAAGAGTTGATGAGTCATCTGCATAAATACCACCTCCCGAAACAGAAGCCGTGTTCCCTGAAATCTCTCCGCCAGTCATAGTCATTGTTGAAGATCTTATAGTCACACCTGCACCATTTGACGCAGTATTCCCAGAAATCTTACCTCCCGACATGTTAAATGTTGAAGAAGTAAGATTAACACCAATAGAGTTATTGAGAATACTTGTTCCGGTTAAATTAACATTTGCATTACTTGCATAAATTCCTTTAGACGAACAATCATTGATTTCTCCACCATTTAAGAAGAAGTTACCAGCAGTTGCATAAATACCACATCCCCCTAAAGATTTAATAGTTCCACCTTCTAGATAGAAATTAGAATATGGATTAAAACAACAAACTGAATCACTCGATGAAGAAATAACTCCGCCATATATGTACACATTTGAATAAGATATCTTTATAGCATTATAACCAGAATCAATGCATCCACCATACATTTTTAAATCTGCATACTCAAGGTTAATTTGATTATGACAGTATCCATCAAAGTCCGCCACTTCTACATCATTAATTGTTTCAATCTTTGTTCCAAGATTAATAGTTGATCTTTTACTTGATGAACCAACAGTGCGTATACAGTATCCATTTACAACGTCAAATGTCGTATTGCCAAGAAGAGTTAGCGTTCCTCCATCTACATAAACACCAACCCTCTGTGTTGCTTCAATCAAAGAATCCACAAGAGTCAAAGATCCACCATCCACAAAACAAGAGACCTCTTCCAAATAAACAGTCGAAGTCGAAACAGTCACTAATTCATTATTAATATATACGCCTTCTAGTTCAAGGTTTGTATTGTCTTGAAAAATAGTTACAATAGGAACAGTTGCATTGGTTTTAATAGCGTTATAACTCACCACGTCATCTTCCACAACTTGCTTAGAGCCCAGTTTACCACTATTCAAAGTTATTGTATTTGTGTTACCTTCAGCGAAAATCGCGTTATCTGAATCGTAAACCTGACCACCACAAAGCACAAACGAAACGCCATTTCGTAAGTAAACTCCATCACCACAAGTTGTTGCAGTATTTTCATTAACCACAACACCAGCATACAAGTCTAAGTTTCCAGAACCTGAAGCTATACCACCACCATAAGAAGCAGTATTAGAGTAAATATTAACGTTTTCTATATGAATTTTTTCTGTTGCTTTAGCACCCTCAGAATCAATAGTGTCATATTCTCTATTCTGCAAATATATTCCGCCACCATACGATCCCGCTGTGTTGGAATAAATTTCACCAGCACTAATATTTAGCGCCTGTGTATTTGTGGTGTTTTTAACACATATTCCACCACCCAACACACCTGCGGTATTATCAAAAATGCTTCCACCTCTTAATACAAATTGCCCTTCATTAACATAAACGCCACCACCAGCAAGCTCGGCACTATTCCCTGAAACTTCTCCAAGATACATAGTAAAGACAGCATCAGATTTGTTTATGTAAATACCACCACCATAACCATTAGAACTATTGTTTACGAAGTTATCTGCAATTTCACCATCTTGCAAGAAATATTTTGCACCAGTATAAAGGTAAATACCTCCACCTTGTGCATTGTTTGATGAGTTCCCAATAATAGTTCCGCCATATTGATGAACTTCTGCATTGTTTGATAAATAGATGGCACCGCCACCACCATTAGACACGTTTCCCCTAAACTCACCATCAAATGATCTATCAGCCCTTCCAATAAATCCATTAGCCGCAAACATTACAGCTCCCGCTTCTCCAGAGGACCCGTCAGCCTTATTTTCTATAAAGTTAGTATCACCTAAAAACTCCACATATCCACCAGCATAATACGCGCCACCACGATTACCAGCAATATTACCAGTAAATGTTGTGTCTGCAATATACGCTTCTCCGCCAGCTTGGTAGATACCACCTCCCATGCTATTGACATTTTTATTTAAAAGTTCATTGTTAGTAAAGCTTGCGTTTGCAACATGAAGTTCTGTAACTCTTGAACATATGGCTCCGCCATAATACATACTCTCGTGTCCAGTAAAACTTGTGAGTGCAGCATTCTCATCTTGACCAATATTTATTGTTGATAGTTCAGAGTAAATCGCCCCACCAGAGTGGCTCGACTTATTTGAATCAAAAGTTGTGCCATTAATATCAAGAGTAGAGCTTTTTAGACAAATAGCACCACCATAAGCAGCTTCGCAATCACTAAAGCTTCCGCCATTAATGTTCAAAACAGAAGTAGAATGAGCATATATAGCACCACCATTGCCTGTCACCTTATATCCAGATATATTAGTGTTGTCAAGATTAAGCGTTCCACCATTTACACTAATTGCTCCACCATCACCAGTAATTGCTTCTGCACCTTCAATAAAGTCAATGCTAGAATTTTTAAGATTAAGCGTTCCACCATTTACAGTAATAGCTCCAAGTGCTGAGCCAGTAATGTTACAGTTATCCATTTCAACATTGACGTTTGGTTTCACAAGAAGAAGTATACCCGTTCCAGAAAAGTTGGTGTCAGCTATAGAAACACTTATAGTGCTCTCTTCACTTTCACTAACCTCTTCTACGGTAAGTGCAGGAATATCTTCCCTGTTATTGTTCTTTACAGACAAGAAAGAAACCATAAAAATAATGGCCGCAATAAACGCAACCACGCTAGAAAGTATTATTAATCTTTTGTTCTTGGAAATTCTCCCCATAATTTCTTCTTCCCTTGATAAATAAAATATATGAATATTTTGCGTATATATAATATAACATATACACGCTCAATTTGACAAAGGATTTAAGCCAAAAAAATTAATTATTTTTATTTATTTACATTAATATCATACTTTAATAGTTTTCCCACCAAAAGCTAAAAAACACAAAAATTCCAACTATATTATTTGGCAAATTACAACACGATTGGAAATATATCAAAAATATATTTATAATAATTTAAAGCATTTTCTTGATTTAATTGCGAGCTGATAGCATCTATAGTATAAATTGTTATAAGGAAAGGTTTGGCATTATGTGGCACAGTATTTGGCATAGTTTCATTTTACAAAAAGACATTCGTTAGAAATGTCTTTTATTTTTGACACAAAAAAAGAAGAAGTAAAAACTTCTTCTTAAAACTCTTTTTTATCGTGTCCTATTTTAGGGGTACACTTCACACTAAACACCTCTCTTTTCTGACACGAGAAAAATGTTTCAGTGTCCTTTTTGTTGACTTTCACACCAATTTTGCGCACAAAAAAAGACAGCGATTTTCGCTGCCTTAAAAATTTTCAAAATTTAATTATTCCTCATCATCGTCGTCATCTGCCGCTGCGCCGCCACGAGCTTGCTTTTTGTGGTAGTTGTCCACTGCAGCACGAATGGCCTCTTCAGCGAGAATCGAACAATGAATTTTTGATGCTGGCATTTCACCACCAAGCTCTTTGAGGACATCTTGGTTTGTGATTTTCAAGGCTTCTTCCAAAGTCTTTCCAATGATCATTCTTGTTGCAACTGATGATGAAGCAATGGCTGCTGCACATCCAAAAGTTTGGAATTTGGCATCAACAATCTTGCCATCTTCCACCAAAATATAAACCTTCATGATGTCACCACAAGCAGGGTTTCCAACTTTTCCGACACCACTTGCACCCTTGATCACGCCAACGTTTTGAGGATTGAAAAATTCATCCAATACTTTTTGACTGTACATACCTATAATTCCACCTTGTTTTTATAAATTCTTATTGCAGAAATACTGCGGAGTTTTTTCACGACTCTCCTCACTCTTTCAACGACATAATCAATGTCTTCTTTTGTTGTGCTTTTTCCAAAAGTGAAGCGAATTGTCGAATGCGCAACTTCGGCGTCAAGCCCCATGGCAATGAGCACATGAGAAGGAGCAAGACTTCCAGACGCACACGCTGATCCAGTTGAAACATAAATTCCTTCACGGTCAAGCATCATCAAAACTGACTCACCCTCAACACCTTCAAACGAAATGCTTGCGTTGTTTGCAAGACGCTGCGTTGGGTGACCATTGAGCGAAATGTTGTGGATTGCTTCACTGATTTTTTTGAGGAAATATCTTCTGATTGAACGCAAATGCTTGTTGTTTTCTTCAAGGTCACGAACAGCTATTTCAATTGCCTTTCCAAACCCAACAGCAGCAGGAACATTGACAGTTCCGGCACGCTTGTTGCTTTCTTGCTCGCCACCGTTCATGAATTTTTCAATTCTCACACCTTTTCTGACATAAAGCGCACCAATGCCCTTTGGTCCATAAAGCTTGTGAGCAGAAATGCTCATTGCGTCAATGCTCATTTCCTTCACATCAAAATCAATTGCACCAACTGCTTGAACTGCGTCTGTGTGAAACACAATGTTGTTTGCTTTTGCAAGCTCAGCAATCGCACGAATTGGTTGAATTGTTCCCACTTCGTTGTTTGCTGACATGATTGAAATCAAGATTGTGTCTGGAGAGATCGACTTGATGAGCTCAGCATATTTGATGACACCCTTGTCATCAACTGGCACATAAGTCACTCTGAAGCCTTCCTTTTCAAGCGCCTTGCAAGACTCCAAGACCGCAGGATGCTCAACCGCTGATGTAATGATGTGGTTGCCCTTTGTCCTGTTTGCTCTTGCAATGCCCTTGATTGCCCAGTTGTCAGACTCAGTTCCGCCTGATGTGAAATAAATTTCAGAAGCCTCAGCCCCAATTGCCTTTGCAATTTTTGCCCTTGCCTCAGAAAGCGCTTTTTCAGCGTCTCTTCCCACACCATACAAACTGTGTGAGTTTCCATAGATGTTTCCGCATGCTTCAATCATGTCCATATAAACTTCGTTGCTCATTGGAGTTGTTGCAGCATGATCAAGATATACGATTTTTGTTTTTTCCATTGTTTTCTCCTGTTTTGCTTTTGGGAAATTTCCCCAATGCTTATGACATAATTTTAATCCTTGCCCAAGCATATGTCAATAGCCAAAAGCAAATTTCACTCAAAATTTTGCACTTTTTTGGGTGTTTTAAACCATTTTTCACTCAAAACCCACTCAAAAACTGCAATTTTGAAGGTTACTCACCAATGAAATCAATCAAATTTTCAGCAGTCATGAAACCACTGACTCTGTCCACAAGCACGCCCTTTTCAAACAAAAGGATGGTTGGAATTGTGGTCACTCCAAAGCCAAGCGCAAGCTCTTCTGCTTCGTCAACATTGACTTTTGCAAAAGCACAAACATCGCCTTTTTTTGATGCAACATCTTCAAACACGGGAGCAAACGCTCTGCATGGCCCACACCATGGTGCCCAAAAATCAATAATTGCTTTGTTGTTAGATTTCACAAAATCTTGAAAATTCTTTTGAGTCAAATGCGTCATGTTACGCCCTCCTTGAAAGAACATATGCAAGCTTTGAAATGTCCTTCAAACTTGCCTCAGTCTCTTCTCCTGTTTCCATGTCCTTGACTTTGCACACACCACTTGCAATCTCGTTTCCGCCAAGCACAATCACATTTTTTGCACCCAGCTTGTTTGCATATTTCATTTGAGCTTTCATGCTTCTTCCAAGTGTGTCGAAGTCTGCTGAAACATTGTGCTTTCTCAAAATTGTCACAAGCTCAATCACTCCGCCAATCGCACTTTCGTCAGCATTCACCACAAAAAGATCCAAACTGTTGTTGTTTTGAATGTTGATTCCGTTCTTTTCCAAAAGCAGCAAAAGATGTTCAATTCCAAGCCCAATTCCAACCGCAGGAAGCTCTTTCCCGCCAAGCTCAGAAACAAGCCCGTCATATCTTCCGCCACCGCAAATAACATTGAGCGCACCTTTTTCTTCTGTCAAAAATTCAAACACAGTTCTGGTGTAATAGTCAATTCCACGAACGAGGTTGTTGTTGACCTTATATCTGACACCTTTCTGGTCAAGAATGGCTTTCAAAGCTTCAAAATGCGCACGACACTCATCGCAAATGAAGTCAATTGGCTTTGGAGCGTTTGCTTTGAACGCCGCACAACCTTCTTCCTTGCAGTCAAGAAGCCTGAGCGGGTTCTTTTCAAATCTCACTTTGCAGTCAGCACACATGCCGCCAATAAATTTTGAATAATAAGCCTTCAAGGCTTCCATATATCTTCCTCTGCAGTGCTTGCAACCAATTGAGTTGATGTTGATGAGATAATTTGTGAAAGAAAGCCTGTCCAAAATGCTCTTCACCACAGAAATCACTTCTGCATCCATGAGCGGAGAATAAGATCCAAATGCCTCAATTGAAAATTGATGGTGCTCTCTGAGCCTTCCAGCTTGAGGACGCTCATATCTAAAGCATGGCGTCAGCATGAAAAGCTTCAAAGGCATTGCTTCGTTGTCAAGACCATTTTCCACAATCGCTCTCACGATTGAAGCTGTGCCTTCAGGCTTCAGGGTGATGCTGCGCTCGCCTTTGTCAAGGAAAGTGTACATTTCTTTGTTCACAATGTCAGACCCTTCGCCAACTCCGCGCACAAAAAGTTCAGTGTGCTCAAACACTGGTGTTCGGATTTCAGAAAATCCGTGGTTTTTGAGCTCAAGCTTTGCAATGCCCTCAACCACTTGCCACTTAAAAACTTCTGATGGAATAACGTCTTTTGTTCCCTTTGGTCTGTTGATCATAAAAATTATCTCCTGTTTTTCAAAAATTAATTACAAAACATATTTCCTGAGATCGTTTGCCTTGATTGCCTCGCTCAAGTGCTCGTCAACATATTTCTTGTCAATCTCAACAACAATTTCTGGATGGTCGCCTGTCGCGTTGAAAGAAATGTCCTCAAGGAGCTCTTCAACCACAGCATGAAGCCTTCTTGCTCCAATGTCTTCACCTGTTTGGTTTTCAATCACCGCAATTCTGGCAATTTCTTCAATTGCATCAGCCTTGAACTCAAGCTTGATCTTGTCAACGCCAAGCAAACTCTTATATTGCAAAATGAGCGAGTTGTCGGTTTTCGACAAAATGCTCACAAAATCATCATATTTGAGGCTCTCAAGCTCAACAAGCACAGGAAACCTTCCTTGAAGCTCTGGAAGCAAATCCTCAACCTTTGACACATGGAAAGCACCTGCAGCAATGAACAAAATGAAGTCTGTCTTCACTGGACCATATTTTGTCGAAACAACCGAACCTTCCACGATTGGCAAAATGTCTCTTTGAACACCATCACGCGACACGTCAGGCCCATGCGATGCACCCTTGCCACCCGCAATCTTGTCGATCTCGTCCAAAAAAATGATTCCGTCTTGCTCAGCACGCCTCAATGCTTCGCTTGTCACTGACTCCATGTCAATGAGCTTTTCGCTCTCTTCAGCAACAATCAACTTGAACGCGTCTGCAACGGTCATGCGCTTTTGCCTTTTTCTCTTTGGCATGATGCTTTCAAACATTTGCCCGAGGTTAAGGTCGATTCCGATTGCCCCAAGATTTCCAGCTCCCATTTGAGACTCTTCAATCTCAACAGAAACATATTCATTGTCAAATTCATGAGTCAAAATTTTTGGCTTGATGCTTTGAACTTCAACAGCCTCCACAAGCTCCGGATTTTTCATCACATGCTCTTTTGCAAGCGCACGAGCGACTTTGAGCGCTGCCTCGTCCTCAGCCTTTTGCTTGATGACAGCAACTTTTTCGTTTTTCACAAGCCTGATTGATGCCTCAACCAAATCCCTGATCATTGATTCAACGTCACGGCCGACATAACCAACTTCCGTGAACTTTGTTGCTTCAACTTTCACAAAAGGAGCTTTGACAAGCTTTGCAAGCCTTCTTGCAATCTCAGTTTTTCCAACACCTGTTGGTCCTTTCATGATGATGTTTTTTGGAGTGATTTCGTCACGCAAATGCTCATCAAGCCTGCTTCTTCTGAAACGGTTTCTGAGAGCCACTGCAACAGCTCTTTTGGCTTTTTCTTGCCCAACGATATATTTGTCAAGCTCAGCCACAATTTGTTTTGGTGATAAATTCATGCGCTAGACCTCCTCAACGGTCAAATTGCCGTTTGTGAAAATGCAAATCTCGCCTGCAATCTTCATTGCCTTTTCAGCAATTTCACGAGCAGAAAGATTGGTGTTTTCAGAAAGCGCCCGTCCAGCCGCCAGCGCATAGTTCCCGCCCGAACCAATCGCACACACTCCGTGCTCTGGCTCCATCACGTCACCAACTCCTGTCACGATGAGAAGATTTTCTTTGTCTGCAACAATCATCATGGCGTTGAGTTGACGAAGCGCCTCGTTGCCTCTCCAGCTTTGAGCAAGCTCAACTGCACTTCGCATCAAATTTCCTGAATATTTTTGAAGATTGCCTTCAAACTTCTCGCAAAGAGTGAAAGCGTCTGCAGTGCTTCCTGCAAACCCAACAACCACTTGGTCGTTATAAATCCTCCTCACTTTTCTTGCATTGCCTTTCATCACAACTGATTCGCCAAGAGTGACTTGACCGTCACCCGCAACGACAATTGAATTTCCTTTCTTGACACCAATAATGGTCGTTCCTCTGATTTCAAACATCTTGATTTAGTTGTTCTCCTTTCTGTTTTGTTATATTATCCACCGCACGCTTTGAATATGCAAGCTTTTTTTGAGATTTGTCACGAATTATTTCATCCAGCGGTTGCAAAATCCCGAAATTTGCATTCATTGGTTGAAAATTTTCCGTTGCTGAAGAAATGTGATGCATCAAACCTCCAACAATCGTGGTTGTGTCTGGAACAAATGATGGCTTGCCCTCAAGCTTCCTTGCCATGTTGATTCCACACAAAAGCCCGCTTGCAATTGATTCCACATAACCTTCAACGCCCGCAATCTGCCCTGCAAAAAACACAAATGGATGAGCTTTCATTGAAAAGTCAGCATTCAAATGCTTTGGTGAATTGATGTAAGTGTTTCTGTGCATCACACCATATTTCACAAACTCGGCATTTGAAAGAGCCGGAATCATCGAAAACACTCGCTTCTGCTCGCCAAAAGTGAGGTTCGTTTGAAACCCCACAATTCCCCAAAGCTCGCTCTCGGTGTTTTCTCGCCTGAGCTGAACCACCGCAAAAGGACGCTTCCCGTTTGCGTCCACAAGCCCCACTGGACGAAGCGGCCCAAACCTCAGGGTGTCGTCGCCCCTCGAGGCCATCACTTCAACCGGCATGCACCCCTCAAACACCGCAGTGTTTTCAAAGTCTTTCAAGGGCACACGCTCAGCACTTTTGAGCTCACGCACAAAAGCATAATATTCGTCTCTGTCCATCGGACAGTTGATGTAATCACTCTCACCCTTGCCATATCTTCCACTCGTGAATGCTTTGCTCATGTCAATGCTCGAAGCTTCCACAATTGGCGCAGATGCGTCAAAAAAGTAAAGTGATTTGTCACCAAGCAGACTTGCAATTTCTTGCGACAAACCGTCAGATGTCAGCGGGCCTGTTGCAATAATTGTTGGAACTTCAGTGTCAATATGTGTCACTTCACGGCTCACAATTTCCACATTTGCAAGCTTCTTGATTTCTTCAGTCATTCGCGCTGAAAACAACTTTCTGTCAACCGCAAGCGCAGAACCAGCTGCAACTCGAGTTTCCCTTGCAATGCGAAGAGTCAAACAGTCCAAAATGTCAAGCTCTGCTTTGAGCGCTCCCGAGGCTGTTCCCATGTCCTCACTCTTCATTGAGTTTGAACAAACAATCTCTGCAAAACTTGCTTCATGGTGCGCAGGCGACATTTTTTCAGGCTTCATTTCATACAAAACAACAGCCACTCCACGCTTGGAGAGCTGATAGGCCGCCTCGCATCCCGCGAGCCCCGCACCAATAATGTTAACTTTTGCTGGTTTCGTCTTCAACTTTGTTCTTCTCTTTCAAAATTTTGTCGCGCCTTGAAAAATTGCACTTTGGACAACTTGTCACTTTTGACGCTGAATAAATTTTCACAGTCATGTCCTCAGAGCAGTTTGGACACTTTTCGTTTGCAGGAATGTCCCAAGACTTGAACTCGCACTCAGGATATCCCTCACAGCCATAAAAAATCTTGCCTGTTTTGGTCTTGAGCTTTTTGACATTCTTGCCACACTTTGGACACTTTGCCACTACTTCCGCAGGATTTTCAAGCGCTTTTGTGTTTCTGCACTTTGGGAAGTTCGGACAAGCAAGGAATTTTCCAAACTTGCCGTTTTTGATGACCATCATCGTTCCACATTTTTCGCAAGGAATGTCCGTGACTTCGTCAGGAGTTTTTTCAACTGATGAAGAATCCCCAAGCGCACTCTTGAGCTCTTTTTCAAACCCAGCATAAAACTCGCCAATGACACTTCTCCACTCTTTGCCGGAATATTCAATTTCGTCAAGATTCTCTTCCATGTCGGCAGTGAACCCAATGTTCATGATGTTCGGGAAAAATTTCACAAGCAAGTCCACAACTTTTCGACCAAGCTCGGTCGAAATCAGACTTTTTCCGTCTTTTTCAATATATTTTCTTCCAGAAATGGTTGAAACCGTCTGGGTGTAAGTGGCTGGTCTGCCAATGCCCTCTTTTTCCATTGCATCAACAAGACTCGCTTCAGTAAATCTTGCTGGTGGCTTTGTGAACTTTTGCTCAGGCTTTGAAGCCACATGCTTGAACTCTTGATCTTTTTCAATGTTCGGAAGCTTTGATGATGTCTCGTCGTCTTCGTTTTCCCCCGCAGCAGGCTCGTTTGAATAAAGCGCGGTGTAACCGTCAAACACAAGCGCTCTTCCAGTGGTTTTGAACTTGTGCCCTGCACAGTCAAAGTCAACAGAAAGTGAATTGTATGTGGCGTCTGCCATTTGGCTCGCAAGGAATCTGTCATAGATGAGTTTATAAAGCTTGTATTCGTTTTTTGAAATTAGATCTTTCAAACTTTCAGGTGTTTTTGCAAGTGAAATTGGACGAATGGCTTCGTGCGCGTCTTGCGCATCTTTTTTGTTCTTATAAACTCTTGGCTTTTCAGGAACATATTTGTCTCCATAATGCTCCAAAATGAAATCCTTTGCCATTGCTTGGGCTTCTGGACTGATTCTGGTTGAGTCTGTTCTGATGTAAGATACGAGCGCAAGCTTGCCACCCGTCTTGAGGTCAACACCTTCATAAAGACTCTGAGCTGTTTGTGTCACAACTTTCAAGGACATTCCAAGCTTGTTTCCTGCTTCTTTTTGCATTGAAGAAGTGGTGAAAGGCGCACTTGGATGCGATGCAGTCATTGACTTTTTGACGTTCACAGCCTTGAAAGTGCCACCATTAATTGCAGCCACAATTTCATCCATTTCTGCTTTTGTCTTGATCTTCTTGTCTTTGTTTGCAGCAAGGAATGTTGTCACTTTGTCCTTTTCAGTCTCGCCTTGAATGGTCGCCGAAAGAGTCCAATACTCAGCAGGCACAAAGTTTTCAATTTCGCGGTCACGGTCAACCACAAGCTTCAATGTCACTGATTGCACACGCCCAGCAGATAAATTGTTTTGAATTTTTTTGCAAAGGAAAGGTGAAAGCTTATAACCCACCAAACGGTCAAGCACACGCCTTGCTTGCTGCGCGTCCACAAGCTTTTGATTGATGCACCTTGGAGACGCAATTCCCTTTTGAACCGCACGCTCACTGATCTCATTAAATTCAATTCTGATTGGGTCGTTTTGATTGAGATTCAAAATGTGCGCAACATGCCAAGCAATTGCCTCACCTTCACGGTCAGGGTCGGTTGCGATCAAGATTTCGTCAGCCTTTTTTGCTTGCTCAATCATGTTTTCAACGACTTTTTTCTTGTCTGGAAGAATTTGGTAGTTCGGCTCAAAGTTTCGATAAATGTCAACATTGATGCCTTTGCTTGGAAGGTCACGAACGTGCCCCATCGTTGCAATGACTTTGTAGTCCTTGCCCGCATATTTTTCAATACTTGGCTTTTTTCCAGGTCCTTCAATGAATATAAGTTTCATACATTCCCCTTGTTTTTGTTTTGTTTGTATTTTTATTTTCAAAGTCCGTTATTTCAAGTTTTTCACTGCGGCATAAAAATTGCCCGACAGTTTTTTTATTAAACCATTAATTTCCATCCTTGTCAACAATGTTGCAAGGGTTTTCGGATTAAATTGTGTAATTTCAACCAGCTCGTCAAAGTGCTTTTCATCAATATATAATATATCAATAATTTTCATTTCATCATCAGACAAATTTTGAGCTTTTTCGCTGCTCTTTGCACCATGATTCTTGCTGTCAATTCCCAACCTCAAAAGAACTTCTGATGGTGAAATTGTGAAACAGTGAGGGATCTCGGCAATCAGGGCGTTTGTCCCCTCACTCATCGCTGACGTGATGTTTCCAGGAATCACAAACACCTCTCTTCCAAAATCAAGCGCAAACTTCACCGTCGAAAGCGTGCCACTTTTCTTCCCAGCTTCTGCAACCAAAAGCCCACGAGACAGCCCCGCAACAATCCTGTTCCTTGAAAGGAAAAAATATTTTTGTGGCTCAACTTCAGGCAAATATTCCGACAACAAAAGCCCACCTCTCTTCACAATTCTCCTTGCAAGATTTGTGTGGTTTGCTGGATAAATCTTGTCAAGCCCACCTGCAAGCACAGCAATGGTTTTGCCCCCAGCATCAAGAGTAGATATCGCAGCAACCCCATCAAGACCAAACGCAAGCCCACTCACAGTCACAAGCCCTGCACGAACAAGCGCCTTTGAAAAACTTTCTGTCACTTCCCTGCCATAGGCCGATGGCGTACGCGTTCCAACAATTGCAATGCACTCTTCATGCAAAATGCTTTTGTCACCAACAAAATACAAAATGACAGGTGGACAATCAATTTCTCTCAATCGCTCAGGATAATCTTCAGAATCAATAAACAAACATGAAATGTGCAATTTTTCAAGTTTTTGAGCTGTTTTTGCACCAATTTTCTCAAAAATTGCAGTTTTTATGTTTTTGATTTCTTTTTCGGAAAACAAATTTCTTGAAGATTTTTCAAAAAATTTCACAAAATCTTCTTCACCTTTTGCAGCTTCAAAAAACTTCAAAATCTTTGTTTTTGTTGTTCCGATTGCATCAAGCAAAAGCAAAAATTCCTGATTTGCCGAAAGCATAATTTCCCCTCCAAATTAAAGTTCAATGTTTTCAATGTTTCTGTAACTGATTGCCTCAGCCACATGCTCTGCAAGAATGTTTTCTTCACCTGCAAGATCAGCAATTGTTCTTGCAACTTTCAAAATGCGATTAAACCCTCTTGCAGACATCTTGAATTTTTCAAAAGCCGCTTCAATCAATTCCTCAGATTGCTTGTCAATCTTGCAGAACTTCTTCACCGCAAGCGAACTCATCTTTGCATTGGTGTGGAACTTTTCGTTTTTGAATCTTTGTCTTTGAATTTCGCGTGCAGCATTGATTCTTTCTCTCACTGCACTGCTTGGCTCTTCATTTGACTCACTTGCAAGATCAAAAAACTTGACTCTGTCAACATCAATCTTGAGATCAATTCTGTCAAGAAGCGGACCTGAAAGCCTTTTGAGATATTTGTCAATTTGCGATGGTGAACACTTGCAGTCAAGCTCTCTTGAACCAAAGTTTCCACAAGGACAAGGGTTCATTGACGCAACAAGCATGAATGATGCAGGATATTCCACAGTTGACGCAATCCTTGACACCGTGATCACACCATCTTCGAGTGGCTGACGTAAAGTCTCAAGCGTGCTTCTTTGATATTCCGGCATCTCGTCCAAAAACAAAACACCGTTGTGAGCAAGACTGATCTCTCCAGGCTTCGCATTCTTTCCACCACCAGTCAAGGCCGGTGTTGTTGCCGTGTGATGAGGCGATCTGAATGGACGCGATTTCACAACACCATGAGCCGCATCCAAAACTCCTGCAACACTGTGAATTTTTGTGATCTCAAGTGCTTCTTCAAAATTGAGCTCAGGAAGAAGCGATGGAACACATTTTGCAAGCATGGTCTTTCCCGACCCAGGAGGCCCAACAAGCAAAATGTTGTGACCGCCAGCAACAGCAATTTCCATTGCTCTTTTTGCGGCAAATTGCCCCTTGACTCTTGCAAAGTCCTCAGAAAAATTGCAACCAGTTTCAGGCTTCCACACATTTTTCTCAATTGGGAAAAATTGCTTTGCCCGAGAAAGAAACATCGAAACATCCTGCAATGTTTCAAGCGCAAAAACATTGATCCCGTCCAAAAAACTTGCTTCCATCATGTTTCCGCGTGGAATGATGAAGTTTGAAAACCCCTCGTCTCTTGCTGAAATCAAAAGCGGCAAAATCCCGTTGACTGACTTCACTCTTCCGTCAAGCCCAAGCTCACCAATGATGATGATGTCCTTGAAACTCTCATCAATTTGAATTTGTTTGCTCGAAGAAAGCACAGCAACCGCAATCGGAAGATCAAACGCAGGTCCTTCCTTTTTGTTGCTTGCGGGCGCAAGATTAACTGTGATTCTGCTTTCAGGAAACTTGAACCCAGCATTTTTGATCGCTGATCTCACTCTTTCTTTTGATTCCTTGACCGACGCATCAGGAAGCCCAACAATGTCATAACGTGGAAGCCCCTGTGACACATCAACTTCAACATCAACCCTGTAACCGTCAAGCCCCGAAAGCCCAAAACTGTTCACTTTCCCTAACATAAATTCCAATCCTCTTTTGATTTTAATTTCATTTCTAATACTAACACAAATTGTAAACTATTCAAAACAAATTTTGCCACGATTGAAAAATAAAAAAAACTTGAGCATTGCTGCTCAAGTCAAATTTGATTTTTGAATTACACCTTAGATTTAATCTTAGCACTCTTACCAGATCTTTCACGAAGATAGTAAAGTTTTGCTCTGCGAACATCACCCTTGCGGATAATTTCAATGTGGTCAATTTTTGGTGAATGAAGTGGGAAAGTTCTTTCAACGCCAATTCCAAATGAAACACGACGAACTGTGAAAGTTTCTCTGATTCCACCATTTCTTCGAGCTATTACAACACCTTCAAAACCTTGAAGTCTTTCACGGTTTCCTTCCTTAACTTTAACAAACACTTTCACAGTGTCACCAATGTTAAAAGCTGGAAGATCAGTGCGCAAACCATCTTTCTCGATCGCATCAATAATATTACTCATGATTTTGCCTCCTTGAATTTTGTTTTGCAGGAAGTGTTCATGCAAGCTCATTCGCGCAGCGGACCACCCCAAATTTACGAAAGTATTTTATCACATAAAACAACCGTTTGCAAGCATTTTCTTGAAATTTCTCACAAATATTTCAGACAGATGCATTGACAGCATTTTCAATGTGCGTGATTTCATCATCCACAACACTCACCACATCAATGCGAAATGGCAAATTTTTGTGGTTGTTTTTCTTCAAATAAAAAAACACTCCTCGCTCCAAATTGTGCTGCTTCCCTCTCCCAACAGCCTCAAATGGCTCGCCAAATTTTTTGGAAGATCTGGCTTTGACTTCCACAAAAACCCACATGTCCTGAAGCTCTTTGATTTCTGAAATTATTGCTTTATGGAAGAACCTTTTGTCACTCAAACTATCAAATTTGCGTTCTTTAAAGTTTCCAATAATTTGCCTTTTTTGAACACTTTTGGGCAAAATTGCAACAATATCAATCTCACTTCCACCAATTTTGCAGTTTTTCTCCACAATCTTGAAACCTTTCTTTTTCAAAAAAGAGACAGCTTGCTCTTCTCCCAAAATCCAAGTCCTGACATCATTCATGGGTTTCTTCTCCCAAAAATTTAATGAAAGATCGCCTGTGAATTTTGCATGGTCCAATTGACCTCAAAGCGTCCATGTGCAACTTTGTTCCATAACCTTTGTGCTTTGCAAAACCATATTCAGGGAAAAGCTTGTCTTGCTCTTCCATGAACCTGTCACGGGTCACTTTTGCAAGAATGCTTGCTGCCCCAATGTTATATGAAAGCGCATCACCATGCACAATTGAAACCAACTCAACATCCGTTTCAAGACCATCAAGCGCATCCACCAAACAAACATCAGGCTTTGTTTCAAGATTGTTGATGGCATTCGCCATGCACTTTTTTGTTGCATTCAAAATGTTGATTTTGTCAATCTCATCTTCAAAAACCCACTCAATTGAAAAAGCTGTGGCTTTCTCCAAAATTTGATCATAGAGCTTTTCACGCTTTTTTTCTGAAAGTTTTTTGCTGTCGTCAATGCCTTCAATAATGTCATCAAGCGGCATAATGACTGCAGCGCAAACAACAGGCCCTGCAAGAGGACCACGCCCAACTTCATCAGCACCTGCAATCAATGCACGCCCCTTTGCTCTTTCAATGTTTTCAAACTTGAGTTTGTCAACTTTTTCTTTTGTGTTTTTCATAAATTTCAATCAATCCTGTCAAGAGTTATTTTTCCCATTCTTCCAGATCTGAAGTCCAAAAGCACAGCTTTTCCAAGCCTGTCATAATCAACTTCTCCCCCCTTGAAAATGCAGCCACGCGACTTTGCAATTTGGTCATAAACTTCAATTGGCTCACAGTCAAAATCAACAGATGGAAACCTCTGCTTCAAAATTTCCAAATGATCTTTCATCAAAAATTTGATGAGCTCAAACCCAAGCTCTGTTGTGTCCAAAACATCGTCCTTGATTGACCCAACAAAAGCAAGCTTCAAAGCAATCATCTCGTCCTTCATGTTTGGCCAAAGAGTTCCGGGAGTGTCAAGAAGCGCAAGAGAGTCACTCACTTTCACCCATTGTGTGTGCTTTGTGACACCCGCCTTGTCTCCAGTGGTGGCTTTTTTGACAGCAGACAAATTGTTGATGAGGGTGCTCTTTCCTGTGTTTGGAACACCAATAATCATAACTTTCAAAATTGGTGAAATCGACTTGCTCTCAAGCCTCTGCTTCTTTTCTTTCAAAATTTCATTAATGCTTGCCACAAGCTCGAGCTTCGCACCCGTACTGCTCAAATTGAGCGAAATAATGTTCTTGCCTTCAGCCTTGAATTTCTGAATAAATTTCGCTGTGGCTTTTGGATCTGAAAGATCAGATTTTGAAAGCACATACAAAAGCGGCTTGCTCGAAACAATCCTGTCAATCTCAGGATTGATGCAGGAAATTGGCGCTCTTGAATCCAAGATGTAAATCGCAAGATCAACTTTCTTGAGATTGTTTTCCATCTCGGCAAGCGTCTTTTTCATGTGCCCAGGAAACCAGTTGATTTTCATATTTTCCTCCATTTTTAACACTTTTTATTTGTTTTTTAAGCAAAAATAACCGTGTTTTGCAGTTTTTTTTAAATATATTTTGCAGTTTATAAATGATACATTCAGACCTCAGTTATTCAAAATTGCAACCGCAAAAAAAGCTTTTATCAAATTCCACAAGTCCACGGCTCAAACTTTTCTCAAGCTCAAAATTGCATTTCATGCCCCTCAAAAATTTGTCACAACTTTTTAACTTCAAAACAACATTTTCAGTTTCTTCAATCATAATGAAATTTTTGTTTTCACTCATTTTTCAACCCCGTGGGCAATCATTTTTAAAAACAAAAAAATCTAATCAAACCAAAATCAAAAACGCACCACAAAAAAATTGTCAGCTTTGAAAATGTTGTTTTTATTTTTTCAATAAGTCAGGTCTTCGTTTTTTGGTGATTTCAAGTGACTGCTCTTTTCTCCATTTTGCAATCTCAGCATGATTTCCTGAAAGCAAAACTTCAGGGACTTTCATCCCTCTGAATTCACTTGGTCTTGTGTATTGTGGATACTCAAGTGTTCCATCCATGAAAGACTCGTCAAGAGCTGAACCATCACAGTGAAGAACATTTGGCAAAAATCTTGCCACACTGTCCACCACCACCATTGCAGGAATTTCTCCACCAGTGAGGACATAGTCCCCGATTGAAATTTCAAGATCAATCAGGTTTTCAATCACTCTTTCATCAACACCTTCATAGTGTCCACACAAAATAATAATGTGGTCATGCTTTGCAAGATCTTGAACCATGTCCATGTTCAATGTCTTTCCCTTTGGTGACATATAAATTTTGAGCGCTTTCGCGAAGCCTTCAATTGATTCCATGCACGCGAAAATTGGCTCAGGCATCATGAGCATTCCAGGACCACCACCAAAAGGATAATCATCACACTTTTTGTGCTTGTTTTCAGAAAAATCACGGATGTTGTGCAGATTTATTTTTAATGCATCTTTTTCAGCAGCTTTTCCAAGCAGACTGGTTTTGAGTGCCTCAAACATTTCAGGAAACAATGTCAAAATGTCAATCGTCATAGACCGCGACCTCATCAAACACATTTTTTGAAAGAGTCAAGACTTTGTTTGCTTGATCAAATTTCACAACAAGCCCCTCAATGTGTGGCAATGACAAATTTTTGTATTTTGCACTTTTGATGTAAAAAATGTCAGCAGATCCAAAGTTGTCAATTTCTTCCAAAACACCAATCTTGTTTTCGTCATCAAGCACCACCACGCAGCCTTTGAGTTCTTCAATGAAGAATGAATTTGTTTCAACCAATTTTTCCAAAACATCTCTTTCTGCAAACACGAATTTCCCAACCAACATCTTTGCTTCATCCACAGTGCTCACATCTTTGAACTTCACACCAATCATGTCAGAAACTGCAAAAACTTCTTCAAATTCGTGAAATTTGCCATCAAAATCAACAAAAACACCACCAAGATCTGCAAAATTCATTTCTTCATCAATGACTGGAGTGATCTTGACAGCGCCTTTGATTCCATGGACTTTCACAATTTTCCCAACAATCAATTTTTCCATTTTTCATTTTCTCCGTTATCTCAAATAAGAAAAAATGAGAGAAAAATTCTCTCAAGTTTTCTTACACGCGATCAAATTTAACATCGACTCTCTTGTTTGTCTTCTTTGCGCAGGTTCTTGCAACTGTTCTGATCGCGGTCGCTGTTCTGCCGTTTTTGCCAATAACCTTGCCCATGTCGTCAGGACTGATTTTGACAACAACATCAACATTGTTTCCGTTTTCAACTTCAGTTACTTCAACCTCTTCTGGATGATTCACAAGTTTTTTCACAATCAATTCAACGAGTTCTTTCATAATTTTTCACCTCGAACCTTGAATTAATTTTTCTTTGCCTTGAGTTCAACGCCAGCTTTAACAAGAAGATTTTTCACTGTATCAGTTGGTTGTGCACCGTTTGCAATCCATGATGCAGCTTTTTCGTTGTCAATCTTGATTTCTTCTGGATTTTTGAGTGGATTGTATGTTCCAACAAGGTCAACATATTCACCATCTCTTGATTTTCTTGAATCAGCCACAACGATACGATAGAAAGGATTTTTCTTGTCTCCCATTCTTGTAAGTCTCATTTTTACTGCCATTATTTTTTCCTCCATTTTGTATTTATCATAAACAGATGTTTTTGCATCATCTGAAATATGCCATAAGTTTTGTTGGCTTTTCTTTAAAAGCCTCTTCCCCCAAACATTCTTTTGAGCTTGCCATTGTTCATGTTTTTCATCATGAGCTTTGTTTGCTCAAATTGTTTGAGAAGCGCATTCACGTCTTGAATTGTTGTGCCACTTCCAGCAGCAATTCTCTTTCTTCTGCCTGCCTTGATGATGTCCGCATCTTGACGCTCCTCGACTGTCATTGATTGAATGATTGCTTTGAACTTTTTGATTCTTGCTTCATCAATGTCAGTTGCCTTGATTTTTGCGCCCATTCCAGGAATCATTGAAACCAAATCCGCAAGATTCCCCATTTTTGAAATTTGCTCAAATTGAATCAAGAAATCTTCAAGAGTAAATGCATTTTTGCGCATTTTTTCTTCCATCTTTTTCATTTCTTGTTCGTCAAAGTTTTCTTGAGCTTTTTCAATCAAGGTGAGCACATCACCCATTCCAAGAATCCTTGACGCCATGCGGTCTGGATGGAAAGGCTCAAGATCGCCCATCTTTTCACCAACACCGCAAAACTTGATTGGCTTTCCTGTCACAGCCTTGACTGAAAGCGCAGCACCGCCACGGGTGTCACCGTCAAGCTTTGTGAGAATTGTTCCCGTGATTTCAAGCCTTGAATTGAACTCGTTTGCAACATTGACTGCATCTTGTCCAGTCATTGCGTCAATCGTGAGCAAAATTTCATTTGGAGAAATTGCCTTTTTGATTTCCACAAGCTCGTTCATGAGCTCATCATCAACATGAAGTCTTCCCGCAGTGTCAACAATCACTGTGTCAAATCCCATCTTCTTTGCATGCGCAATCGCATCTGTTGCAATTTTGACAGGACTCACTTGCCCCTTTTCAAAAACGTCAATGTTCACACTTTTTCCAACAGTCTGAAGCTGCTTGATTGCGGCAGGCCTGTAAATGTCACAAGCCACAAGAAGAGGTTTTTTGCCTTGCTTTCTCAAAAACATTCCAAGCTTTCCACACATTGTGGTCTTTCCCGCACCTTGAAGTCCACACATCAAAATCACCGTTGGTGGATTTGATGCAACCTCGAGTTTTGCGTTTGTGCTGCCCATGAGAGCAATAAGCTCCTCGTTGACAATCTTGATGACTTGCTGACCAGGAGTCAAACTCGAAAGAATTTGCTCGCCGACAGCTTTCTCGGTCACTTTTGCAATGAAATCCTTTGCAACCATAAAGTTGACGTCAGCCTCAAGAAGAGCCACTCGGATCTCACGCATTGCCTGCTTGATCTCAAGCTCAGTCAGCTTGCCTCTTTTGGTAAGCTTTGAAAAAATGTGATTAAGTTTTTCACCGAGTCCCGAAAACATTCCCATAAATCAACTTTTGCCTCTTGCATTACAAATATTGATGTAAGTTTTTGATTTTTTCCACAATCTCTTGCTTCGCGCCAAGCTTTTCAGCTTCCATGGCAACGCACTCAATTTGATGCACAAGTTCAACATGCCTTTTTGCAAGACCAAGCTTTTCTTCATGCACCGCAAGCGTTTCCTGAGCCGTGTTCACAGCATCACGCACTGCTTGCCTTGAAATTCCAAGCTCCTCAGCGATTTCCGCAAGTGAAACATCATCTTCAAAATATTTCACCGCAACTTGCAATTGACGCTCCGTGAGCAGACTTCCATAAAAGTCAAGCAACAAACAATTTTCAACTCTTTTGTCAATATTCATAAATATTTCCTTGTAAAGCATTTTTACTTTACAAACACATTTTACTACACACACTCACAATTGTCAAGCACAAAACAAAACTTTTCAACAAACACATTTTCTTTTTGATTTAAGCATTTCTGGAGTTAAAATGTAAATTTATAATACTGAATTATTTCATAATGTTTTATAAATTAAAAA
>JAFTJJ010000023.1 GCA_017456465.1 Clostridia bacterium
ATGACACCCAAAACAGTGATAAAATTGGTCATATTCGTTCACAGCAAAAGAAGGCGTCTTTTCGCCATGAAAAGGACAACGCCCCCACAAAAGACGTCCTTTCCGCGTCAAACTCACATACCTCGAAACAACACTCCCGATGTCACACTTGGCTTTGAGCTCATCCATCCATTCTTTTGAAAATGCCAAATCACTGTCTCCTAAATTCTACTTTGTTAAATCATGTGTTCATGGGTTAAATTATTACATTTTACCCATAATTTAAATAACCATCAATTATTTAATTCGAAACCCTTTTCAACTTTTACTCTTTTTTATTGAAAATTTTTAAACTTTTTCAAAAACCAATACTTTTTAATCACCAAGCAATGTTTTTTTAAAATAACAACAAAAAAACATCGCAAAATAAATTGCGATGTTTTTTGTTTGTTGATTAACTTTAATTTATGCCTTGTACCTTTTTACTATCACTAACATATTTCCACTTATCATCATTCGCAATAAAAGTAACAGAAGAATATCCATTATTTTCCCAGTCAGAATCCGTGTCAAATCCAATATTATGAGCATATAATGTTAATTTTGTACACCCCCAAAAAGGAGATTCATTTTTGGCTTCTGAATTTGTATGTACGATAATATAAGATATAATTCCAGTTCCAGAAATATCATACCTAGTACCATCAAATGTTATTTTCTCCAAGTTGTAACATCCATTAAAAGCTAAATTTCCAATTGTAAGTCCCATACCCGAACCACTCGATGCTATCCAAACACTTTTCAATCCAGTACAAGAATCAAAAGCATTCTCTCCAATACTATAGTCAACACCATATATTTCAACTGTTTCGAGATAAGTCAATCCCGAAAACCCACCGCTTGCAATTCCACTGAGTGTCACAAGAGTTTTGAGTTTTGCGCACCCACCAAACATCTTTTTTCTGAGTGACAATTCTGTTGAATACACAGTGATTTCTTCAAGCTCAGTGCAACCATAAAATTGCGCTGGATAATCACTTGCTGATGAACCTGTTTCCAAATATGAAATTCCTGTTCCAATCGTCAAATTTGTGAGTCTTGTGCAATCACCAAATGCACCGCATCCCATTGAAGTTACATTGTTTGGAATTTCAAGCTCTGTGAGTCCACAAGCTGCAAAAGCGCACTCTTCAATTGTTGCCACAGTTGTTGGAATCTTGATTGATGATATCGATGAACATCCTGAGAAACAATAACTTGGAATTACTGTCAAACTTGAACTAAGTGTCACTTCAGTTATGCTTGAACAATACTGAAAAACGGAAAACCCAAGATTTGTCACATTTGAAAGGTTCAAAGTGCCAGTTATTTTGTTGCAACGATAGAATGCTGAATTCTCAATTGATGTGAGCTTTAACGCTCCACTCAAATTAAGAGTGACTATTGAAGAATTATCATAAAATGCATATCCTCCAATACTTTCAATATTTGATCCAAACGATATTGAACTAATTCCAGTGCAACTGCTGAACAAATGTGCAGGAACTCGCGTCATGGCATCACCAAGATAAACTTTGCATCCACCAGAAACTCCTGTTCCAATTCCAGAAAAACGAGTGTTGTTTGATGAGTAATCACCGAGTAAACTTGTGTTTAACTTAAGTTCAGACACATTGGTGCACCCATTAAAACATGAACCAGCAACAGTTAAAGAATCCCCAAGAGTACTGAGCGCAGTACATGCTGACAAATCAATTTTTGTAATGCCAGAACAACCAGAGAATGCACCATTATTAAGTGTTTCTAGTGTACTTGGGAATATCAATTCGCCACTAAGAGATGTACACCCCGCAAATGAATTATTTGCAATTCTTTTTACTATTGAACTTGCAAGGTTATCAAATCCTGTTATTTTCGTGTATTGGAATGAATTTGATCCGATTGTAACCAAACTTTCTGGCAAATATAAATTTCCAGTAAGTGTGGAAATATTTCCAAATGAAAACTGTTTAATGGTTGTAAGATTGTCGGCACCTGTTATATTCAAAGTTGTCACTTTGGGTTTCACATATGAGCTGCTTGAAGAATTCATGAATGAATAAGGTATGCTTACAACATAGCTTCCAACATTGATTGTCACCCCATCAGATGAAGCCCCAAGTCCAGAAAAGATCATATTGGTCCGCGCAAAATCAGTAACCCCTTTGGCATTATAATTCAATGTGGTTACATTTGAGCAATTATAAAAAGCCCTTGAACCAATACTATGCACTTTTTCAGGAATTTCAATATTTTTGAGATTTGTACAACCTTCAAAGGCACTCGCCCCAATTACCTCAACTGGAGAAACTCCACTGTTACTGTCAACTGCATATGTCAAGTTTTCAATAAATGTACAATTTTGAAAACCATTTGCCGCAACACCCCTAACAGCATCAACCACTCCAACGGTGTCATTAAACCATGCATCAGGAATCACAACATTTGGTGACCAATACAAATCTTCTGGATACGTCACTGCATCATTAAGATAAGCATAACTGTTTTCATCCATTGCAACATAGTTGAAATATGCCACCGTTATGGTCAAATCACTTGACAAACTCGATGTTCTTGTCAATTTTGTACCATTGTATCTGGAAGTACCAGTACTAAGAATAACACCATAATGCATAACTGACGGAACATAGTTCTCTTTTGACACAAGAAATTTTTCGCCTTCAACACCTGTGTCTGGATCTGTTGTTGTCATTTGATATATTCGATCCCTGGAATCTGCACCAACAGCAGAATATATATATACAGCTGATGTTTGTTCAACATCCGAAATCGTTTCTGTTTTCAAAACTCGATAATTGGTCGGTGCAGCCAAAGTTCCAGAAAAGATAACCGTATGCTGAATTTTAATATCAAAAAGTTGATGATATTTTGGCAAAATGTATCTATTTGAAGCACCACTCAACTCTCCAACTTCAATTGTTGTATCAATCTTTGTTCCAAGGGTCGTTGAACTGCTTCCAAAGTACCAATCTTTGAACACAAAATCTGAAACCGTTGGCGCTTTTCTGATGCTTCTCACATATGTCTTTTTATTGCTTTCAGAATAACTCGTCGATCCATCAGCATTTGTTGTCGGAATCATTTGATAGTAATCATAATGAACTTCGATTGTATCTCCATTATCCACAATTTTGCTGTTTTCAGGAACAATGATGTTTGAATTTAAGTTGCTTCCCGCCTTATTTTTTATTGTAGTATTATAATAGTTTGGTGTCACTGCATGTGCATAATAATTATCTGCAACTGACATTAATGGATAAAATGCTTTACCACCAGCCATCTGAAATCCAGAACTACCCATACCTAAACCACCATCAACATGAGACACCACAGCATGTCCCTTATCATAATAGTGTGCATCAACATCATCAAAGCTTTCCGTTTCAAAAGCTTTCACCTCAAATTTTAAACTATCAGCATCATGGAGTGCTTCCATTAATGAAACAGGAATAACTGTTCCAGATGAAACAAGTGTTTTTCTCACATTAATCTTTGGATAATTCACAGATGTTGTTTCTTCAAAGATTGTTGCTGCAAGCAAAATTTGGTCAGCAATTGTTGGTTGCCCTGCAAGCGTCACATCATGTGACGACATGATTCCTGCACCATATGTCGCTGTGTTTCCTGAAATTGTTCCTCCTGAAATTGTCATTTCACAAAGACC